>NZ_JBAVZJ010000622.1:0-2406 GCF_049588695.1 Robiginitalea sp. | reverse complement strand
ACCCGGGCCATCCTGAACGGGGGATTCCTCTCAATTCCCAATGGAAATAAGGGGGCCTACAGAGCCGCTCCCGCTATTGGCCATACTGAATAGCAATTGAATAACGGCGAAGGTGTTTTTTGAGGGCACGTCCCGATCATCGATATAAAACCAGTGGTCCCTGAACTGAATAGAAAGAAAAGCATCCTTAGGCTTTTCTTTAGATACCCGGACGTTCATCAGATCGGCATCATCCGGAACAAATGTCGAAAGAGTTCGACCCTCGAGGACATGTTCTTCAGGCACATCGATATACCATGAGATGTTGGCGAGCATTTCCATAATGGAATGGGTCTGGACCAGGATTTGTTCCCTATTTTCAACAACAACCCCATATTGAATACCATACACATTCTTATCCCTTTCCAGTTCCAGGATATCCTTGAATCGGGCTATGGATCTATCAATGGAGTCCGTCCTTCCTTTTTTGGGCAGGACAAGTTCCACATCAACTTTGGGCCAGTCCCCCTTAAAGTGCATCCCCAGGGCACCGTCTTGCTGAAGCTGATGCAGTATGTCGAGCAATTCATGAAATTGTTCATCTCCCTGCCTTCGTTCGCCGGGAGTTCCGATTTCATTGTGTAAACCGTTAATCATGGAATTCGAAAGGCGCATCAGTCGATGTGCTGACCAGCCAGACTGTATCATAAAAAAAACAACAGATGGCGGCACGGGGGTGAGCAGACTCTGTGCAAAAGCCTGGCCGCTCATGGGGGTATAAGTGATGGTCGGGCGGTCTGTCCAGGTTCCGTTTACACTGGCCCCTATCGGACTATTGATGGGGTTCAGGGTACCATTTACCCCTGCAATGCCTCCTCTGGAGTAGGTGTTGATGACAGAGGCAACATTCAGAAAACGTGGCATTTCCATATACCGGAGCCTTACCAGGTTTAGCAACATTTGCTCGCTCTCCTGATCTGCGATACGTTCATTGTAGTTAAACCCGTCAGGCGGTATGGTTTTGGGCCCCATGGACTTGCAGGAAACCAAAAAAAGCAAAACCCCTAGAAAAAACAGGGCAATGGAAAATGTAAAAGGGATTTTTATCTGAACAAGCCGAGGGATAGCCGGTAGCATAGAAATGGTGATGGTTGGTAGCTAAATATAAATGAAAGATGTACGATTACCTAACTTCTGTGAAATCATATCTTTGAAGATAATCAAATACATTGAGAATATGAGACCCTATGTATTAGCCGATTCAAACTGGAAACACCTCAGGGAAGCTGATATTGACCTCGCCGTATTGCCATGGGGGGCGACTGAAGCACATAATTACCACTTGCCTTATGCTACGGATGTGATAGAAGGAACCGCCATTGGGGTGGAAGCAGGCCGTATTGCATGGGAGCAGGGGGCCCGGATAATCGTGCTGCCAACCATTCCCTATGGGGTCAATACCGGACAGTCCGATATCTTTCTGGATATGAACCTCAATCCGAGTACGCAATTTGCCATTTTGAAGGATCTTTTGACGGTTCTGGACCGGCAGGGTATTCATAAATTTATGATCCTCAACAGCCACGGCGGAAATAATTGGAAATCTATGGTCCGGGAACTGGGACTTTTATTTCCAAATATGTTTTTGTGCGTTTGCGAGTGGGTTCATGCAGAGAACCGAACCGATTTTTTTGAAGACCCGGGAGACCACGCGGACGAAATGGAAACCAGCCTCATACTACACCTGGCACCCGATTTGGTCCTGCCCAAAAAGGATTGGGGAGCAGGGCGGGAAAAAAAGAACCGAATAAAAGCCTTCAGGGAAGGGTGGGTCTGGACCGAAAGACCCTGGTCCCAGATCAGTGAAGATACGGGTGTGGGTAACCCGGAATTGGCCAGTCGTGAGAAAGGAGAGGCCTTTTTTACGGCAATCTGTAATAAAATCGGGAACCTGATGACGGAAATTGCCTCTGCAGATTTAAATGACCTCTATGAATAACACCCTACCTTTTTTGATATTCTGAGTCTTCCTTCTCCTGGTAAATTTGGTCCTGGTGAGTAACCAATCTCATTTTCTCGCGGGGGAGTACTCCCATTACTCAGACTCTGAAAACCTCTTATCTGAAAAAGAAAACATTTGGCGGGTATACGAAAAAGAGCGAATTTATCGTTCTTCAGGTAGCTATAAATCAAAGCAATACCTGTTAAATGAAAAAAGGGGTCATTATCTATATTCTCACCTTGAGCTGTTTAAGTTTTTTTGGTGTTCAAGCCTGCACGGATATTGACGACGAGGAAATTCCCGTTGAAATATGCGATGACGGTATAGATAATGACGGGGACGGACTTACCGATTGTGAGGACCCGGATTGTGAGCTTGCCCCGGAATGTACCCCGGAGATTTGAGTGGAAGATATTACCCCGGAG
>NZ_JBAVZJ010000621.1:0-1932 GCF_049588695.1 Robiginitalea sp. | reverse complement strand
CTATGACACCGGTCCTGAATTACAAGTATTGGATGATAATTGGACAGAATATGTCGAGGAAAGAGGCGATATTCAGAGGGCAGGTTCTATTTTTAATTTGATTGCTCCTTCTGAAATTGTCAGCAAGCCGGCAGGCGAATGGAACCAGTACGTACTGCATATAGATCAAATTCAAAACAAAGGTTTTGTTATTTTCAATGGTGTGGAAATACTAAGGTTCCCGGTAAATGGCCCTGAATGGGAGGAGTTAATTGCTAACTCAGGGTTTAAGGATTTTCCTGGGTTTGGAAAGGCACAAACCGGCCATATTTCATTACAGGATCATGGCAATCAGGTCGCATATAGAAACATCAAAATCCGGGAGTTATAGCTTCCGCTAAAAGTTGGATGTGAGAATAGCTACGATCCGAATTCTGCAAATGCCAATGGACTATATTTTGAATTGATTTCTTCATCAAACACCTGACCATGAACCCGAAATTCCGAACCGTTATCTATTTTCTGCTGGCCCTTCAGGTAGTAGCATCCCTCCTGGCTCTCAGCAATGGTGAATTCCTTTTTAAATCGGGTTCCGCGGGGATCGGGGCGTTAATCCTGTTGTTGCTTTCTTCCAAAAAGGGATTTTCCACTCCGGATCTCTGGATGCTCATCGGTGCCTTTGCCTTTTCCATTGTGGGGGATTATTTCCTTTCCACGCGAGACGGGGACACCATGAGGTTTGTATATGGTATTTTCTTTTTCTTCCTGGCCCATATCGGATATTTGTCGTACTCCCTCTATCAGGGGAAAATTTTCTGGAGGTTTACCGCCCTGCTCTGTGGGGCTTACCTGATCTTTTTCTTCACTTCCCTGTATCCGGGTATTGCAGACAGTGTTCTTATGTGGGCAGCCCTGGCATACCTGTTTGTCTCCTGTTTTTCCCTGGGTGCCGCCCGGGGCATCCGCTTTAAGGGTTGGGCCAAATGGCTTTATGTTGCCGGAATTGTCCTGATCCTGTTTTCCGATACGCTGATCGCCCTGGCTGAATTCATGAAGTACAACCAATGGGACTTCCTGGTATTACCCACTTACTACCTGGCACATATCGTCATTACCTGGTCAGTCTGGCAGCGATTCCGGTTTTCAGAGGACGCAGTTTGAAGAAAAAACAATATCATAGACAGGAAGTTCTCCAATGGATTCCATTCCTCAGGATTGGTTGCTGAAATAGTGAAAAGGCCATGACTTCCATGTAAGCATTCAGGGCTAAAGACTTAAGACAGCTTTTATTTGGCACTTTTTTTGAATACCCTTAATTTTTCTATTTTGTAGGTAAGAATGGCCAAAGCTACCAAATCATTACTTTTTTTAGTCTTTCTCCTGGTAATGCCTTTTGGAATGGCCCAGGAAGAATACACGGGGTTGTGGAAAGAGGTGGAAGCCCTGGAATTAGAGGGTAAGTTTAAGAGCGCCTCTGAAATTGTAGATGAGATTTATACAAGGGCCAAGCGCCAGGGTGAAGAAACCCAATTGGTGAAGAGTTTTCTCTACCGCTCCAAATTCCTGATGCTCCTCGAGGAAGATGCACAGGATAAAATCCTGTATGACATCAAAGAGGCCATCAATTCCAGCACCTTTCCGGTAGATGCGATCCTGAAATCCATCCAGGCCGGTATGCTGGAGCAATATCTGGCCCGCAATGCCGGAAGGATCCGGAACAGATCACAATTGCAGGATAGCGTCATAGGGAATGACTATAAATCGTGGGATGCCACGACCCTGGTTTTCAATATTTCTGATTTGTACAAGGCATCGCTCAATAATGCTGAATCCCTTAAGAAAATTTCTTCTTCCGATTTTGAAGAAATCCTTACCGACAATAAATCATCTGCTGAATATCGCCCCACGCTTTACGATATTTTGGCGCACCGCGCCCTTGCTTTTTACAAGGTC
>NZ_JBAVZJ010000620.1:0-2590 GCF_049588695.1 Robiginitalea sp. | reverse complement strand
AGAAGTTTTAAACGCTTTTTCAGCAAGGTCGAGAAGGGCAAAAGTAACCCCGATTAACAGGACCTGTGTCGGGGACTCTGACAGGAGCTCCAGAACTTGCCCTGCCTCATGGATATTGTAAAACCCGCTTTTCGGATGGGTGCTTTGGCCAATGAGCTTTCCGACCATATAGCTCAATGAAGCATCCGATCGCTCCTGATAGGACGGTAATAGGGCTACGATGCAATATTCGGAGGGCTTCCCGTAAAAGTGCTCAAACCCCCGGGTAAAACTCTCCCGGTAAAGGCCGAGGTCTGCTACGAAGTGTTGACTGCGGACACTGCCTGTCGTGCCGCTGCTTCGAAAAACGATTTCCGGCCGGAACTCCGCAGGCATAACCTTATGGGATTTAAAGAATTCAATAGGCAGAAAGGGGATTTCTCCAAGGTTTTTTACTTTAGCAGGTTGCTTGCCGAGGTGATCGCAAAACTCCTTATAAATAGTGACGTTATGGTATTGATTCCAAAAGGTTTCCAGGGCCAGGACTTCAAATTCCCCGGCAGATTGTAGCCCAGAAACGACATCGCCATCCATACGGAAAGATTCGTGCGAAAATACGAAAAAGTCAAGGGTTGTCTGGAGAAACAGAATTGAAACTGGAGGAAGGAACCTTAGCGGATCACAAGTTTTTTAGTCCCTATCCGTTCCTCCTGACGGATCTGGACCATGTAGACCCCGGGAACCAGGCCGCTGACCAATAACTTTTGTGAAACGATTCGCTGCTCAAGTACGACTTTTCCGAACAGGTCGTAGATTCTGATATCTTTCGGGCCATCGGAGTCGGATTGCACATAGACGAACCCATCCTTTACGGGATTGGGGTGCAGGCTGAAACGGGCTTCGGTCCGGTTGGGACTCTTTGGGTCCTGTTGGGCTGAAACGGCATAAGTACTCAGTATGAAAAGCAGCAGTAGAAGTTGCTTCATCTATGGTAATTGATTTGGGATCAATACAAGGAAGGTAATTCAAGCCCGAACTTCCTGGAATTTAATGTTGCGAACCCTCAATTTTTGTAGGTGAAATTGTAGTGCCTTGCGTTTCATCGATAAAATCGGCAGATGGTCGATACGGTTTAACGGAAAAAGAGGTTACTTAACGATCAGTTTGCGGGTAGCTACTTTGTCTTTTTCATAGACCTGAATCAGGTAAACGCCTGCCTTAATCCCAGAAAGGTTGAGTTCCTTTCCCATGATGGTGGTTTCAAGAACAGGGGTGCCAAGGACGTCATAAATGCGAATTTTCTTAGGCTTGTTCGCTGCCGTTACAATATAAACCGTCCCTGAAGTAACGGGATTCGGGTATATTTTAAAGCCTTCAATATCCGCCTGGTCCGGAGCTTTTTGACCGAAAGCCGTACCCATAGTAAATAGTAAAATCAGGAGGTAAAAGTGCTTCATACGATTAAACATCCACAGCGATAAGCAAATATAGCATTTTTGACTGCCGGAAACTTTCAGTGAAGTATAAAATTTATGTAAATATCGACGAACTACCCTACGCCTTAAGGCAATCGCCGGAATCGGGTAAAATATGTTATTAAAAGGTTAGTAGTATTAAATTGCCGTTAAGTAAGAAGGCCATCTGCCGAATATGGTTATTTTTGAAAGAATCAATCATAAACCACTTCTATGAAAAAGCAGGACATCAAAATTCTTCTGGTCGACGACGAACCCGATATCCTGGAAATCCTGAGTTATAACCTCTCGGCTGAGGGCTATCAGGTGTATACTGCAAAGAACGGTGCAGACGGCGTAGAAAAGGCCCGGAAAAAGGCTCCACATCTCATCATTCTGGATGTGATGATGCCCGAAATGGATGGTATTGAGGCCTGTGAGCTCATTCGGAAATCCAAGGGTCTCGAAGATACTATTATCACTTTTCTCACAGCCAGAAGTGAAGATTACTCCCAGGTCGCGGGTTTTGATGCGGGCGCAGATGACTATATCACAAAGCCCATTAAACCCAAAGTCTTTCTCAGTAAGGTTAAATCCCTGTTGAGGAGATTGAAAAAAGGGGAGGAAGATTCTGCCGAAGTACTCAAAGTGGGGGATTTGGTCATTAACAGAGAGGAATACAAAGTTGTCAAGGACGGACAGGATATGGTCTTGCCCCGGAAGGAGTTTGAACTCCTGGCCTTATTGGCTTCCAAGCCGGATAAGGTATTTAAACGGGAGGTCATCCTCGATAAAGTCTGGGGTCAGGAAGTGGTTGTAGGAGGAAGGACCATAGATGTCCATATTCGGAAGTTAAGGGAAAAGATAGGTGAATCTCATTTTAAGACCGTAAAAGGGGTGGGGTATAAGTATGTACAATAATGGCCATACAACTCCGTAAGTCGTACAGATTTGCCTTCAGGTCATCCCTTTATATCACTTCTGCGCTCGCTATAGGTGGTTTTGTATTTCTGTATGTACAGGATTTGCTTCAGGAATACTGGCATTGGTACCTGGGCTTTATCCTTTTATCCTTTGTCATTTGTTTTGCCATCCTTCAAATCCGGGTAGAGAAATTTATTTACAGGCGCATCAAGCAGATTTACGACGATGTTTCC
>NZ_JBAVZJ010000619.1:0-6788 GCF_049588695.1 Robiginitalea sp. | reverse complement strand
AGATAGGCATAGGTGCTCCGCTGATCCACACCACCCTGCAATGGGGGCAGGGCACCGACCGCTTCCCCCACCTCAGGTAACCTGGCTGTTTCCACATAGTCCAGATTAAAGGCCAGGGGGAATGTCCATGCGGAAATATCATAGAACAGGCTGTCCGAAAATGTGGTGCGTTTTTCGAACATCGCTTGTATGAGTTTTGGATTTTTCTGATCCATGGGCACTACATAGCTTCTGCCTTTTTTAAATTTTTTCCCATCAATTTCGGTATCCGATCGGAGTTCGTGAAACCGGATATTGTGTCTTTGCAGAATTTCAGCCAGGTGCCAGGCACGTGCTCCGTCCTTAGGGTCCCCGAAAATCACACCACGGCTTCCTGTCTTCCCTTTATTCGTCCGCATTTCTGCAAAAAAATCACGCTGATATTCCAGGAGCTTCTCCCGCATATTCCAGGCAGCTTCTATGGTTGAAAGTGCGGTGATAAACTGATTTCGAATCGTAAAGGGAAACGTCAGAATTCCGTTTTCACTTTCCTGAATATGACCTCTGGAACTCGCCTGTTCAAACAAAATACCTATACCTCCATTGACATCCGGAAAAGTAGAGCCCTTGCCGTAGTAGTAATCGTCATAATCTTCCTCAGAGTAATAGAGGGAGCCAATACCATCGAGGGCTTTGGCGTGATAGGTGCCAATTTCGGCCGTAAGTTCCTGATTTCTGCCAGGAGTCAGGGGATGTACGCGGGAGGGTTCGCCGGGTTGGAAGAAAAAGGTTGCATCGGTTCCCATTTCATGGTGGTCAGTAAGAATATTCGGATACCAGTCGTGAAATGTTTTAATCCGCGCCCGGCTCTCGGGCAGTTGCACAGGAAGCCAGTCCCGATTCATATCGAACCAGTAGTGGTTTGTACGTCCCCCGGGCCATACTTCGTGGTATTCCCGGTCATTCCCGTCCGGGTTTAGATGCATGCTCCGGTTGGAATTTGCCCAGTACGCAAAGCGCTGCAACCCGTCCGGATTAAAGGAGGGGTCCATAAGGATAACCATATCCTTCAACATTTTTTCAATTTCAGGCCCCTGGGCGGCTGCCAGGTAATAGGCATAGGCGAGTCCCGCATTTGCGCCACTGGGCTCGTTTCCGTGAATGGAAAAGCCCTGGTAGACGACCACGGGCATCCCGGCAGGATTCAGGGTGGAAGCTCCGCTTTCCGTAAGCTTGAGATGTTCCGTTCTAAGGGTTTCAAGACGCTCGTGGTTTTCCGGGGCGGATATAGTCAGGAGCAATACGGGCCGATCTTCGAAAGTTCGGCCGCGATCTTCAATCTCAATGCGGTCTGAAGCGGCCGCAAGGGTCATCATATACTGTACTAGTTTGTCGTGGGTGACATGCCAGCTTCCTACCTCATGCCCGATAACCTCCGAAGGCTGGGGTATGGCAGGATCATAAGAAATACCCGAGGGCAGGTAATAGGAAAGATCAATGTCCTCTTGTGCGGACAAAGTGGATTGGGATAAAAAGAGGAAGCCAATAATTAGATAAAAAAGTCTCATAGATTATTATTTTGAGAATTGAGATAGGCCGATCGGCAAGTGCACTGGTCTTCGGAACCGATTCAAAAACAATGGTATTCAGTTTTTTTGTAATGGGGCAAAAAAAAGGCCTTTACGAGAAAGGCCATAATAT
Source organism: Robiginitalea sp. (assembly GCF_049588695.1). GTDB lineage: Bacteria > Bacteroidota > Bacteroidia > Flavobacteriales > Flavobacteriaceae > Robiginitalea. The sequence continues at coordinate 5,108 of NZ_JBAVZJ010000619.1, read as the reverse complement.
TGTGAATTGACGCCCTATATGTCGTCGAAATCCACGTCCGTGAAGGAACTCCCTGAGGACTCATGAGATCCGTTTTCAGAGAAATCGGTTTTTTTAAAATCCTTTTGATGCCGTTCTGAAATTACCTCCTGGCCCTTTTCTTCGATGATGAAATCCATCATTTCATTCATATTTTCCCTGAAGGGTTCAAAATCTTCTTTGTACAGGTAAATTTTGTGCTTTTTGTAATGGAAAGAGCCGTCTTCATGGGTAAATTTCTTGCTCTCGGTTACCGTTAAATAGTAGTCACCCGCCTTGGTGCTTCGTACATCAAAAAAATAAGTCCTCCGACCTGCCCTTAAAACTTTGGAATGAATCTCTTCCTGCTCATTGAAATCTTTGTCGTTCATAGCATCCAAACGGTTGTGTTAGCAAATCAAAAATGTGAAAAAAATGCTAAAGCAGCAACTTTTTCTATGTTTCTTTCTCCGACAGCTGACTGATGTAGAGCTCCTTGTAGTAGCCCTCCTGGGCCATAAGCTTCTCGTGATTTCCCGCTTGAATAATAGATCCGTTATCCAGTACGATGACTTTATCTGCATTGACAGCCGAGGAAACACGGTGGCTTACAATTAGGGTGGTTTTCCCCTCGGAGGCTTTTTTGAGATTGGAGAGAATAGCCTCTTCTGTTTCCGTATCGACAGCGCTCAGGCAGTCGTCAAAAAGGTAAATAGTAGGATCCTTAATCAGGGCACGGGCAATAGATACCCGTTGTTTTTGACCCCCGCTCAGGGTAATGCCCCTTTCCCCCAAAACAGTTTGGTATCCCTTTGCAAATCCTTCGATATTGCTATCGACAACGGCCATTTTTGCAGCGTCGCGGATTTCGTCAAGGGTTGCATCGTGTTTGCCAAAGCGAATATTGTTTTCAATGGTATCGGAGAACAAAAATGCATCCTGGGGGACCGCCCCGATAGCTTCCCTGAGGGAGGTGAGGTTGAGTTTTTCCACAGGCCGGTCATCGATTCGGATTTCCCCTGAACTCACGTCATACAAACGGGCGATCAATTCCAGGATCGTGCTCTTCCCGGAACCTGTTTTACCCAGGATTGTCAGTGTCTGCCCCGGATTGATTTCAAAAGACACATTTTTAAGGGCTTCTATTCCCGTGTCAGGATAGGTAAAACCGACCTTGTCAAAGGTGATTTTCCCCTGAATGGGAGTGGGGCTTTCGGATTGATTTACGATCTCAGGTTCTTGATTTAAAAACTCGTTGATCCGCTTTTGGGACACTTCTGCACGCTGCACCACAGAGGTCAGCCAACCCACTATGGCTACGGGCCAGGTGAGCATATTGACGTAGAGGATAAATTCGGCTATAGTACCTTTAGATTCAATTTCCCCATCGAGGTATTGCATTCCGCCGATGTAAATAACAAGGATATTGCTCACGCCAATAAGCAGCATCATCAGGGGAAAGAACCAGGCATTGACTTTGGCCAAATCCATACTCTTGGTCTTCCCTTCAAGGGCAAGGCCCTCAGCCTGTTGGTTGACCTGGGGTTCCATTACATAGGCCTTGATTACCGAAATCCCCGAAAAGGTTTCCTGGGCAAAGGTGGATAAATCAGAAAGGAAGACCTGAACCCGGGTACTGCGCTTATGAATGATCCGGCTGATCCAGTAAATCAGCACGGAAAGGACCGGAAGGGGAAGCAGGGCGTAAAACGTAATGGTCGGGGCTTTGATAAACATCAGGGGGATCAGACAGACAAAAAGGGTGAGGGTCTGTATCCCATACATAATAGCAGGCCCGGCATACATACGGACCTGATTGACATCCTCACTGATCCGGTTCATCAGGTCCCCGGTCCGGTTGGTTTTGTAAAAATTCAGGCTGAGGCGTTGGTAGTGGTCAAAAACCTCGTTTTTAAGGTCGTATTCAATGTATCTGGAAACATTAATGATCGTCTGACGCATCAGGAACGTAAAAAAACCGGACAACAGCGCGGCTCCGACGATAATTCCAATATACTCCAGTAATTGCTGGCGGGCTAGCGTCTCATTGATTTCAGCTGCCAGATATTGTTCCACGACAGCTATGATCTTGGCTACATAGGAGGGCATAACCAGTTGAAACACCCTCGCTATGATGGTGATAAGTATACCTAAGGACAACTTAAACCAGTATTTCCGGAAATATTTATTGAGATGCTTTAGTTCTTTCATTCCTGGATGGGCTGCCCCGAACGCGGTATCGTTCAGGAGAGGACAAATATAGGCCTTTGGCCCGGATAGGGATGTTATAAGAATGATAAGATGATTTTTAGCCCCCTTTTAAAATAGATTAGTATTTTTGACCTCGATTACCACAACAAAGTTCTTTGCATGTTAACAAGAAGGCATCTCAGGGTTAAGGTTATGCAGTGTATTTATTCCCTTTCCCTTGCCAGCGGAGGTTCGCTGGAAAAGCAACAGGAGTTTCTCAACAGAAGCATCGGGCAAACCTATACCTTATATCTGCTGGTGCTGGCATTGTTTCGGGAACTCTATCAGGCTGCCGTCGATCGTTCGGAGAAGGCCACGAGCAATTACCTCAAAATGGGTCCCGGGGATAAGGGAAACCCCCTGCGTCTCAGCCAAAACAAAATTTTGCAGCAGATTTCGGAGAATCCCGATCTTACTGAGGCGCTGAAAAAGCGCAAACTCAAACAATGGTACCTCAATGAAGAGTATATAAAGATTGTGCTTTCTGAACTTTTGGAAAGCGATCTCTATAATACCTATGCTCAAACGCCGGAGTCCTATGAGGCGGACCGGGATTTTCTGGTTCAGGCTTTCCGGGAGATTATTGCCCCGAATGAAAAGGTTTATGAATTCCTCGAAGATGAAGAAATTACCTGGGTTGATGATTTGCCCCTTATCAACACCCACCTGCTCAAACAGTTGCGGAAAGTACAACCCGGATCACCCAATAATTTTTTCCTCCCTCCGTTACTTAAGAACAAGGAGGACGTAACTTTTGCAACTGAATTGTTGAATAAAACCCTGTTGAACGGGGAGGAATTAGGCGCGGAAATAGAAGGGCAAACGCCGAATTGGGATAAAGACCGTATCGCCGAGATAGATGCGATCTTGCTTAAGATGGCGATCGCGGAATTACTGTATTTTCCTTCCATCCCGGAACGGGTTTCTATCAATGAATACCTGGAGATTGCCAAAGAGTACTCCACACCTAAAAGCAGTATTTTTATCAATGGAGTTTTGGATAAACTCACCAAGGACTATCAGGCCAGCGGTCGGTTGAAAAAGACCGGGCGAGGGCTATTGTAAAAAAATAATCGCTAATTTTGCACTGATCTAAAAAAATGTCATCATGAAAAAAGTAAGTATCATTCTTGGAGTTCTGGCAATTACGGCTTTTGTTTCCTGTAAGGAAAAAGCCTCAGAACGCATCGACGAAGGTAATGTAGCGGTAGCCGCCCAAAGGGACGAAGCTGCAAAATCACTTCCCGCAATTGCATTTGAAGAGCAAGAGTTTGATTTTGGAACTATTGAGCAGGGAACGCCGCAGGAGCACACGTTTGTTTTTACCAATACCGGTGAAGCTCCTTTGATCATTACCAACGCTTCCAGTAGCTGTGGGTGTACTATTCCGGACTACCCGAAAAACGTACCGATCCAGCCGGGAGAGAAAGGGGAAATGGTTGTAAAATTCAATGGTTCCGGAATGAACCAGGTGATGAAAACCGTTACCTTGAATACCAACACCGCTAAGGGTCAGGAGATGATTCGAATCAAAGCGTTTGTTCAGCCGAAGGCGGGAACTTCAACAGCTATGGGTCCTGTTTCCGGGAACTAAGGAATTTCAGGACGTAATATTAGAGAACTATGGGTGATTTAGGACAGTTCCTTCCGCTGATTCTGATTTTTGCGGTGGCGTATTTTTTTATGATACGCCCCCAGATGAAAAGGCAGAAAGATGAGAAAAAGTTTGCGGAGGCCTTAAAAAAGGGAGACAAAATCATCACTAAAAGCGGTTTATACGGCAAAGTGGTGGAGCTCAACGACAAGGATTTTTCCTGTGTCATAGAGACCATGGCCGGACGTCTGAAATTTGATCGTTCTGCTATTTCCATGGAGCTGAGTAACAAACTCAACGCCCCTGCCAAAGCTTAGCAGGTTTCTTCGAGGGAAGAAAAAAACACCGGCTCTTTAGCCGGTGATTTTTATTGCATCTCCCTGAACAACTTATCTTTTCCCAGATCAGACCTTCGCCAGGCCCAATTACGGTATACATCTAGTAAATCCTGGAATCATTTTGACGACTAATCATACTGGGCTGATCGGCAAAACAGACCGTTGAAATCTCGTTGGACAGGAGCAGTTGACGGTAATTTCAGGAATCTGCCCTCCTTGTATTTCCGGCCTTATCGACAAGGGCTTCCTCAGCTCCCTGAATCCGGGTTTTTACATAATACATCTTCATCATCCCCTTATTTTTCACTTGTACCATTCCACGGAATTCACATTCAAAGTGATCCTTAATCAGCAGATAGGTGCTTTCGGAAATATTGATTCTACCCGGCTGGGAACCGGATTCCATTCGGGAGGCGATGTTGACGGTATCGCCCCAAATATCATATGCAAATTTTTTGGTCCCCACCACCCCGGCCACAACGGGCCCTGTATGGATGCCGATCCGAATCTCAAAGCCCGTAACTTCGGAATACCCGTCACCAGAGACAATTTCGAGGATATCACTGGCCAAACGCACCATCCGCACGGCGTGGTCTTTACTTGGAAAAGGAAGGCCTGTCGCACACATATAACAGTCCCCCATGGTCTTTATTTTTTCAACACCATGACTTTCAGCGGCCTGGTCGAAGCAGGAAAAATAATAATCTACTGTTTTAACGAGATCCTCCGGACTCATTTTCTCCGAGTAATTTGTAAACCCGACGAAATCGGCGAACATGACACTGACGGATTCAAACTTCTTGGCCTTCACACGTCCGAATTCTTTCAGCTCATCTGCCGTTTCTTCCGGAAGTATATTTTTTAACAGGTCATCCGAACGCGCTTTTTCTTTTTCGATCACATCACGGGTCCTCCGGATATATTTATAC
>NZ_JBAVZJ010000618.1:0-6732 GCF_049588695.1 Robiginitalea sp. | reverse complement strand
TCTATTTTCTGACGATTCGGATTGGAGTTGAGAAACTGATTGGCTTCCTTTTGCTTAACCGTCAGGAGTTTCTTGTATACCTTGTAGAGGGAGTCGATGCGGATGAGTTCTTTACCCGGTTCTATCATTTTGTAATTAAGCTCAATATCACTTTTGGCACTCTCTATTTCCGAGAGCACACTCGCTACAGGGATCGCCACGGGCTGGCGCGTGAGGATGGAATCTCGGACGGATGCTCCACTGTCCTGAAAGGCCAGGGCGCAGAGGGGCAGTAAGAGGAAAATCGCCCGAAGAAAAGAATGACAGAGGATGCTGAGTTGCTTCATGGGACCAGGAATTTAAACCGATTGCGCGATAGGTCGATTAAAAAAACCGAATTGCGCGTTAAGGAATCCTATAGATAAAAGTACTATTAAATTGCAAAGATAATCCTTCCCTGTAGACTAGAAGGACATAGAGTAACGCTATGGGCAATTACAGGGTCAGAAAATCAAAAGCGCACCCCACAGGGTGCGCTTTCTTAAAGTGTGAAAACGTTTTTAGACCAACTCCTCCTGCTTTTTGTTTTGAGTGAGTTTCTCGATGAGGTCCGGTACTTTTTCAAAGGCCGCTGCCAGGCCACTGCTTTTACCTGCCTGTAGGAAGGAGATATGATCTCCCTTGGTAACCAGGAATCCGATGGGTTCTAAACCCATCCCGGCGCCACCTCCGGCGCCCTGGCCTTTTCCTTTTTTAAGCTCGGTTCCTTCACCACCCCCAGAGCCAAAGCCCATACCCAGCTTGATAACAGGTACGCAAGTGAATTCGCCCAGTTCAAAGGCCTTACCGACCACGGTTTCCGTATTGGCTTCCGATTTCATAAACTCCGTGATTTTTTCCAGTAATTCTTCAAAGTGTAATTCCATGACGTCTATTTTTTAGGGTTAATGAATACTTTCAATATGTTTATTGGCCTGTTGACCACGTGCAACAGGATAAAATTTCGATTGCAGAAATTGATTCCAATGGCTCCAGTGCGCCGTCCGAGCATATAAGAAAGTGGAACCAGACGGGCGTTGAGTACCGGGTTTCCAGTATCGATTTCGAGTCGCAGGGCTTTCACGCTGAAAGTGCGTATAAGGCGCCTGACCTGGGTCAGTGTCATGTTCTGTTTTTTAGCACTTTTGGCATTTGACTTTGGGGTTTTTCTTTTCCGACCCCAAGCCCGGATTTCAGAGGGTCGCCAGTAGAAGTTTAGGAACAGCACCTGCAGATGTAACCGCAGGAGTTCCAGGGGGTCCTTTTCCAGGCTTAACCGCGCCAGAAAACCCACACGCAGGTAATACCGGCCAGTGTAGCTGTCAATAACCAACTCGAGGGGTATGAGCAGGACATAGATGAGAATCGCCGCCAAAAGTAAGAGTGCCATTGTAAGAACCATAAGAGCTGAATTGTATCTTACAAAGGAATGATATTCATGGTATTACGGGTATGACGCAGGTCAGGAGGTATGTTTTTATATGAATTCAGGAAGGTTACAGAAATATCCGCCATGTATGACCTTTATCATGTGACTCCATGGGCGGTTAGCGTATCTTCTCCTGAATCCTTAACAATGGCCCTATGAACCCTGTACTATTTTTCACAGCTCTCCTATTGATCTTATTTTTTGCTGGTATCCGAATTGTTTACGAATACAAACGCGCCCTGAAGTTTCGCTTCGGGAAATATGTCAAAACCCTGAAACCCGGTTTTCGATGGATCATTCCCGTGGTGGAAACCATTCAAAAAGTGGATATCCGCGTCATTACGATTAACATCATCTCCCAGGAAGTGATGACCGAAGACAATGTGCCCTGTAGTATTGACGGGGTGGTTTTCTTTAAAATCGATAATCCCGAAAAAGCGGTACTCGAAGTTGAGGAATACAACTTTGCGATCACCCAACTGTCCCAGGCGGCCCTGCGGGATGTCTGCGGGAAAGTAGAACTCGATACCATTCTTTCCAAGCGGGAAGAGATGGGGAAGAATATCAAGTCTATAGTCGAGCAGGAGACCCAACAGTGGGGTATAGATATTATAGATGTTAAGATTAAGGATATTCAACTTCCCGAAAATATGCGAAGGATGATGGCCAACCAGGCGGAAGCCGAACGTTCCCGCAGGGCACGGATCATACTGGCCCAGGCCGAAGAACAGGCGGCCGGCACGCTGTTGGCGGCCGGGAAGATGATCGATGAGTCACCTTCTGCGATTAAGTTGCGCCTCTATCAAACCCTTTCCAATATCGCAGCCGAAAAGAATTCGACGATTCTATTTCCGTTTCCTGAAGAAGTGCTTCCCAGGCCGGGCAAGAATAAAGAGGTATAATGGGAATGGATGCAGTTCTTCGGGCAGCCACAAAATTTCCACTATTTTAGAGGCGTTGGAAAAACGATTCAAAGATGCTTCGATTCTTTAGGGGGCTCAGGAGTGATGCCGTTGCCTATGGCCGTATTATGCGCTATCTGTTGTATGCCATCGGTGAGATTGCCCTGGTGGTGATCGGTATCCTAATTGCACTTTACATCAATGATCGCAGGGATTTCAGAACGGACCGCAAGCAGGAAGTCACCTACCTTAGGGAATTCTATAAGGATTTGGAAGGCAACCTGGAGGAATTGGATCGTGTGATTGAAAAATCCGGGCTCGCCACCAGGGCGTGTGATTCCATTATTGCATTCAGCAGGCGGGCTCCGGAGGATATTTCGAATGAACAGCTCATGGATTTTCAGGTGGAGGTTATGGGGTATACCAAACATATGACCCTGGAAGGAACTCTTGAAGACCTGCAGGGTTCGGGAAAGCTGGCCGTTATCCGAAATGATTCCATCCGTCGGGCCATGGCTACCTGGGAGGCCGATATGCGGTTGCTTCGTGAACTGGAAGTAGATGGCAAACGTTCCTTTGAGAACTACCTGGATTTCCTCGACGAGCATTTTCCTTTTTATGAAAGACATCCGGATATGGAGTACTTCAAGAAAGTGCTCTTAAACCAGATGCGTTATCTGAACCGCGTTTCAGAACGGGCGATAACCACGGATTATCTGCACGAAACCTATTTGGGCGTAAAGCCCCGATGGGAAATGTTACGCCAAAGGGTAGGCCGGGAAATTAAAAGGCTTGAAAAAGACGGGTTCTAAGCGAGCTTCTCCTTAAAGAAATCAATGGTCCGGCTCCACGCGAGTTCGGCCGCTTCTTTATCGTAACGCGGAGTGGTATCGTTGTGAAAGCCGTGATTCTTTCCGGGATAGAAAAATTCCTGATACTCTTTTCCATTGGCTTTTAGCGCCGCCTCGTACTCCGGCCATCCGGCGTTGACCCGCTCGTCCAGCCCGCCGTAATGGAGCATCAGGGGAGCCTGGATCTGGGGCACCAGTTCTGTTGGGGGCTGACTCCCGTAAAAGGGAACCGCTGCCCCGAGCCCCGGGATGCGTACAGCCATCATATTCGAAATCCATCCCCCGAAACAAAACCCCACCACGCCCACTTTCCCTGAACAACCTTCCCGGTTTTTCAGGTGGACAAAGGCAGCGATAAAGTCCTCCAGCATTTCATTGCGATCGCGCTCCCGTTGCATGGTGCGCCCCTCATCGTCATTCCCCGGGTATCCCCCCAAAGGAGTAAGGGCATCCGGGGCCAGGGCTACAAACCCGGCCAGGGCTGCGCGCCGGCATACATCTTCAATATAGGGGTTGAGTCCGCGGTTTTCATGGACCACCACTATACCGGGCAGCTTGCCCTCCACACCGGCAGGCCGGGCAAATAAGGCCTTCATCTCACCACCCCCGTTCTCGGAATTGTAGTTGATATAGGCAGATTGCACCCGTGGATCGTCCTGGCGTACCTGAATCTTATTTTTGTAATCCGGCATCATAAAACTCATCAGCGACATGACCGTAATCCCGCCCACGGCATAGGTGGAGAGTTTGTCCATAAATTGGCGGCGGTTTATCTGGTTATGGGCATAGGCATCGTACAGATCGAATACTTCCTGTTTGACGTCGTCTTTACTGAGCTTTTTCATGATTTCCAATAGTTTGTTAACGGGTTGATCTTCTCAAGGTATGAAAAATATTTGAGCCCGGATTCCGGATAGGATCTATCCGTCAAAAGGGGCTGTCATGGGTAACTGGCAATCCATGTTTGCAGAATGCTGTTGCAATATTTTATCAGATCTATGGCCTGATTTGCATGCTGCGTTTTAAGGTGGGGGTATTTTCATTTATATATTTCCAGGAATTTAGGAAACCAGGAAGCACTAATTTTAGTCCCCGGCTTATGAAACTGCGCAATTATTGCTACTTTTAATGCCATGAATGGCATCACTTTCTCCATGAGACCCGGGCGCATCCTGAAGGTATTCTTATACGGTCTTTTACTCATTCCCTTCCTGATGATGTCGCAGGACCAGATCGAGAAAAAGGGGTCGGACCCACTTCAAAATACAGTACAGACGGATTCTGTTGAGGTTGAGGAGTTGCTTGCAAAATCTGAGCAACTCAGGTTTTCCAACCCTGACTCTTCCATGATCCTCGCTAAGCAGGCTATGGATTTGGCGGACCGCTTTAAATATCAGCGTGGCAAAGCTTATGGATTTAAATGGATTGGATCGGTCTACTATGATAGAGGCGATTTTCCGAAGGCCCTGGATAATTTCACCCGGTCCCTTCGAATCTTTGAGAATGAAAAAGATACCTTGGGAATCAGCAACCTTCAAAGTAATATTGGATCTATCCATAATTCCATTGGGGATTATCCAACGGCTTTGGAATATTTTATCAATTCCCTGCGAAATGCGGAGATCGTAAAGGATTCAGTGCGTATAGGAACCGCCCTGGTAAATATTGGAACGGTTTATTCGGAGGATGAGGAAACGTATTCAGAGGCCATCGAGAATTACCGCCGGTCGATTGATATTTTTGAAAAAATAGAATATGTACAGGGTTATGCGGTGGCCAATCTTAATTTCGGGGAGTGGTATTTGAAAGTAGGGCAACCCGGAGAGGCAGTTTCTTATCTTGAGGATGCCCTGAAAGTATTTAGGGACCTTGATGCAGATCCCTCCCCACCGCTTAATTTCCTTGGGGAAGCTCATTTGGGTCTGGAGCAATACGACCTGGCAGAAGCGTTTCACCAGGAGGCCCTGGTTGCCGCGAAGGAAAAAGAAAATATGCCCGAAGAAGCAAAAGCCTATCTGGGTCTCGGCAACAAGTACCTGGAAACAGGAGCATACACAAGGGCTATTGATTTTTACAAAAAAGGACTTGTTCTTACGGATTCGACTGGAGTTCTAAAGGATCGGAAAGACTTGTATGAAGGCCTTGCGAAGGCTTATTCGACAATTCGGGATTATAAAAACGCCTTTTCTGCCCAGCAAAACTTTGCCGATGTTCAAGATTCCATTCGATCCGAAGGGTATGAGGAGCGGATGGGAAATCTCAGTGTGCAATTTGGTCTTGAAACTGCGCAAAAGGAAATCGAACTGCTGAATACCAAAAACGAATTGAACGAGATACAGATAGCGGAAGATGCGCGTGCTAAGCAACTTTTCCAGATCATCATTGGCTTGTTCCTGGCGATCATAGCGGGTTTTGTCTTCCAGTATTTCTATATCCGACGCACCAACAAGCGCCTTGCCTTTGAGCGGAACCGGTCCGAGGAGATCCTCTTGAATATCCTACCGAAAGAAACGGCAGAGGAACTTAAAGAAAACGGGTTTATCAAGGCTAAGGAATTTGAGCACATTACAGTATTGTTTACGGATTTTAAAGCCTTTAGCCTGATAGCGGAACGAATTTCGGCTGAAAACCTCGTGAAGAGTGTGGACTATTATTTCAAATCATTCGACGAGATTACGGAAAGGCATGGGCTTGAGAAGATCAAAACCATCGGAGATGCCTATATGTGTGCAGGAGGGATCCCGACCGCCAATACTACCCATGTCCGGGATTCTTTTGGGGCCGCCCGGGAAATCCTGAAATTCGTCAATGATACGGAACTTTCACCTCCACCGGGAATCTATCCTTTCAGGATCCGGATTGGATTGAATTCTGGCCCGGTAGTGGCCGGGGTTGTGGGCACCAAAAAATTCGCCTACGATATCTGGGGTAACACGGTCAATATAGCTGCGCGAATGGAATCAGGATCTGTTCCGGGTCGGATAAATGTTTCTGAATCCATCTACGAGGAATTAAAAGATGAATTCCCCTTTACCTACAGGGGTGAATTAAAGGTCAAGGACCAGGTGTTTAAAATGTATTTTGCGGATGTTCCGGAAACCATATTCACCTGAAATTCTGATTTTAATGAATAATTACCTCGAAAAATTATCTTATACTTGTATTACAGCAGCCAAACTGACACTCCCTTCGAGTGTTTAAAAACCAAGTAAATACAATATCAGCCCCCTATTTTAGTTTAAGTTATAAGGAATCCGCGCTGGGGTCCAAATCATTTCTATGGAACTTGAAAATAAAAAAGCATACCCAAAAGTCTGCCATCAAATTCTGGACGAACTCTCGGAAAAGCTTCCGGATTACCTGCACTACCATCGCCTGAACCATACCATAGATGTGGCCAACGTCTGCAATTTTTATATTGATTATTATTTACTTTCCAAACGTGTAGCCAATCTGATTCGCATAGCCGCAGTGGTACATGACTATGGATACATCTTCGATCCGAAGGAACACGAGGAGCGCAGTATTGTTG
>NZ_JBAVZJ010000617.1:0-3708 GCF_049588695.1 Robiginitalea sp. | reverse complement strand
AGAATACCACGGGAATGGAAAGGGCAAACTGTATCCAGTTCCAGTATTTTTGATCCATTAGCCCGTAGAGCGGATTACCGGGAATCATCTCCGACATGGCGATTAAAAAGATGGGCAGGGTAAACGCAACCGCGATGCGTAACTTCTTTATCAAGTTTTTATAGGTCTTCTCTTCTGCAGACATTTCCGCCTGCATGGGGACCAGGTTCATCCCGCAAATCGGGCAGCTTCCCGCTTCCTCTTTGACGATTTCAGCGTGCATCGGGCAGGTATACTGGGAAGCAGATGTGGCCGAAAGGTTTTGTTCTTCTACTAAATCCATGCCACAGACAGGGCAATCTCCCGGAGCGTCATACGTTTTGTCCCCCTCACAATGCATCGGACAGTAGAAGGTTCCTGTCCCCAGACCTTTGGGTGTATCAGTTTTTACGAGATGCTCTTCCCGATGGGATTCCCCGTATCGATGAATGCTGTACCCACCCCCATCCTTCTTCAGCGCTTCCTGAAATGTATCGATCGGAATGGGATCCTCCATTTCAATAGTCGCCTCTGCCTTTTCCAGGTTGACAGAGGCCGCCCTCACCCCTTGTACTTTAGAAAGGGTCTGCTCCACATGGGAACGACACCCATTACAGGTCATCCCGTGAACGGTATATTTATGTGTCATGGCATCCTTCTTATCCATTGGTCAGGTAATTGATGATCGCCATTTGGGCGTAGTAGTTCTCCACGGCCCTGATCTGTTGAATTTCAAATTTTAACTGCAGCTGCTGAATATCTAAAATTTCGTTGAAGTTGATAGTTCCCGTCTCGTAGTTTTTAATCAGGATTTCCCGGGCATCTTTGGCCTGCCTGAGGTTTTTCTGTTGGGTTTCAAACTTAATCCGGGCCGCTTCCCGACTGTGAATCGCTGTATTCAAAGTCGATTCAAGCATATTGCGGCGATTTGTTTTTTGGGCGCTCAGTTCCTGCTGCCTGAGTTCATTCTCCACCGAGCGGGATTTGTATTTCGTATTAAATACGGGGATGGAAAAGGAGACCATGGGCATCACCACATCCTTTCCATTATCACTGAAGTCCAGACCCGGCCGCTCGGCCACGGGAATGTAATCCAGGCCAATCCCGAAACCGGGTTGGGTTTCTTTCTGATTGAGGATTTCAGACTGGGCCACAGATTCATAGAGCTTGTCGTACTTCTCGAGTTCTGGATGCACATTGAGGGTAGCCTGGTCAATTTCCATCCCGGTCCCGATCTCCAAAGTATCGGCCAGGGCGATTTCCAAACCGGTGTCCCGATTTAAAAGGGTGTTGAACTGGCTCCTTTGTGATTGAAATTCCTGTTCGAGGATGTCGCTTTCGGCCTGGAGGTCGTTTTGACGAATCTGCAGCTTGAGTACGTCCACGGCCGAGGCATTCCCAACTTCTACAGCAGTAAGCGCCAGTCTTTCATACGTCCCCAGCAATTGGATATTCCGCTCCAGGACTTGCTGTATTTTCGTTTTGGTATATAGCGCGTAATAGGCCTGGGCGACGGAGAGTCGCAACTTTCGCTTCACAATCACCATGTCCAGATAATCTACTTCGGCCAGGGCATTGGCGTAACCCTCCCGCGCCGTAAGGGTTCCAAACCAGGGTAGCATTTGCCGAACCGAAAAGCGGGCCTTCTGGGCTCCTGTGCGTGTTTCCGGTTCACTTACAAAGACCCCTGCACTCAATTCCATATTTGGCAAGGCATCGGCCTGTTCATATTTTTCCCTGGAAATGTTGTATTTCAGTTCAAAGGCCTGTATCTCGGGATTGTTTGCCTCTGCCTCCTCAAGGTAGGACTGTAGCGACTGACCCTGGGTGAATGCCGCCAGAAAAACTCCGATACACGTGCAGACAATTTTCTTCATGATTTCTCTTTTTTTAAACCCAACTCGCTTTTCCAGCAGAATAAAACCGGTACGACCAATAAAGTAATCAGGGCAACCAGCATCCCCCCGAACGATGGGATGGCCATGGGGATCATAATATCGCTCCCCCGCCCCGTAGAGGTCAGTATGGGCAATAAGGCCAGTAAGGTGGTGGCGGTAGTCATCAGGCAGGGGCGTATCCGCTTTTCCCCCGCTTCCACAACCGAGGCCCGGACAGATTCCAAAGTTTTGGGATTGTTGCGCTTAAAAGTCTGGGTCAGGTAGGTGGCCATGATCACCCCGTCATCCGTGGCGATGCCAAAAAGGGCAATAAAGCCTACCCAAACCGCCACACTCAGGTTGATGGTATCCATCTGGAACAACTCCCGCAGGTTTTCCCCGAAAAAGCTGAAATTTAAAAACCAGTCCTGACCATAGAACCAAATCATCAGAAAACCCCCTCCGAATGCCACTGCAATGCCCGTAAACACCATAAGGGAAGTAGCGACCGACCGGAACTGGAAATACAGGATCAGAAATATGATCAGCAGGACCAGGGGGACAACCACAGAGAGTGTTTTTTCAGCCCGCACCTGGTTTTCATAGCTTCCGGTAAAGGCATAGCTGATCCCTTTGGGAACCACCAACTCCCCTGCATCGATTTTTTGAAGGATTGCAGCTTTGGCGTTTTCGACTGCAGTAACCTCTGCGAAACCATCCGCCTTGTCAAAGAGCACATAGCCGACCAGGAATGTATCTTCACTTTTAATCACCTGGGGTCCCTTTTCATAGCGAATGGAGGCCAGTTCACTCAAAGGGACGGAACTGCCTTGAGCTACCGGGATATAGATGTTTTTAAGGTCGGCAGGGTTGTCCCGCAGTTCTCGCGGATACCGCACCCGCACCGCATAGCGCTCCCTTCCCTCTACCGTCTGGGTCAGGGTCATTCCCCCAATAGCCACTTCCAGGACCTGTTGCACATCCTCAATATTGATCCCATATCTGGCCAGGGCCTCCCGATCGATATCTATAAGCAAATAGGGTTTCCCCACAATCCGGTCAGCAAAAACAGCCTCGGCCTTAACCCCATCAACTTCCTTCAGTATAGCCTCCAACTGCAGGCCGAACGCTTCGATCCCTTCTAAATCCTGCCCCTTTACTTTAATACCCATCGGGGCGCGCATCCCGGTTTGCAACATGACCAAACGGGTTTCAATCGGTTGCAATTTTGGAGCCGAAGTCACCCCCGGCAAACGTGTGACCTTTACCACTTCATCCCAGATGTCGTTGGGGGACTGAATTCCGGGCCGCCAGGTACGAAAGTATTCCCCGGTAGTATCGGGAATCAGGTCCGCGTAGGTGATTTCTGGAAATGCGCCTGCCCCCCGGTCTTGCGCTTCCTGAACCGCAGAATCTATAGCCGCAGATTTCAGACGTAAATTCGGATTCCGGACAACCCCTCCATTTTTTAAGACAAATAAACCCTCTTCACTCACCTGAAAACGACGGGGAATACCCGTTGAGTCCTCTAAATATTCCGATTTATACTGAATGATATTCTCATACATGGACAAGGGGGCGGGGTCCAGGGCCGATTCGGTTCGGCCGGCCTTGCCAACAACCGTCGAGACTTCCGGGATAGCGGCTACTGCCATATCGAGTTGTTGGAGAACGCGCTTGTTTTCAGCTATCCCCGAGTGCGGCAGGGAGGTCGGCATCAGCAAAAAAGACCCTTCATCCAGGGCAGGCATAAACTCCTTTCCTGTGTGCTGCATGATGACCCCACCCAGGATGACAATCGCAAGGGGTATAC
>NZ_JBAVZJ010000616.1:0-2756 GCF_049588695.1 Robiginitalea sp. | reverse complement strand
AAAATAGCACATAGCGGAACAATGACCAGTTTGAAAGGATATTTCATTGAATTAGTCTTAAATTTACCTGGTGAATCTAAGACTTTAAAAATAACGATTATGCTTGGAGATTTAATGGGAATGATGGGTAAACTCAAAGAGGCTCGAGAAAAGGTGGCAGAAACCAAAGAGCGGCTCAAAACAGTGACCCTTCAGGAAGTCAGCGAGGATGGGGCTGTAACGATTGTGGTTTCTGCCAGCCGGGAAATCCGTGAAATACATATCGATGATGCCCTCTTAAATGACAAGGAGCAACTCACCGATTATCTGGTTATCACCCTGAACCGCGCCCTCGATAAAGCCGGTAAGATACACGATACTGAACTCGCTGCAGTGGCCAAAGAGGGTATGCCCAATATCCCGGGCCTGGACGCACTGCTTTAGGGTGCTCATAAAATCCTTCAAAAGAACCGCTGAATTCAGATATACCTCTGTAATTTTAAATCTGTGAAAGGGGGATACTTGAGTTGCTAATCTTTTATTGAGGAAACCTACAAATAATCAGGCCTTAACGGGTTCGAGGTTTTTCAGGGTAGCCAGTACGTACTGGTGCATCTGTTCTGTGTAGTCCAGGTGGGTGACCAGTCGAAGTTTGCCTTCCCCCATTCCGATCAGTCGAATGCCTTTTTCATTTAAGGCCCGGACTACATGGGTATCCGAAGTCATTTCTGTGTCTACCTCGAATATGACGATATTGGTCTCGACCGGGGCAACAAAGGTGACAAAATCCCTGTTTTGCAACTCCGCACCGATCTCTTTTGCCCTTCGATGATCCTCTGCCAACCGCCCCCTGTTGTTTTCCAGGGCGTACAGGCCAGCTGCGGCCAGATACCCTGCCTGACGCATACCGCCCCCCAGCACCTTGCGAATGCGCAGGGCTTTTTCCATCGATTGTTGTGAACCGAGAAGCAAAGAACCAACCGGGCATCCAAGGCCTTTACTCAGGCATACACTGATGGTATCAAAAAGGGCTCCGTAGGCTTCAGGACCCTCGGGAGTAGCGGCCAGGGCATTCCAGATCCGGGCGCCGTCCAGGTGGTATCGCAGCTGATGGCGGTCACAAACCTTTTTGATTTCCCGGAGCTCCTGAAAATCCCAGCAGGCGCCTCCCCCTTTGTTTGTGGTATTTTCAATACACACCAAAGCCGTTTTCGGGCTGTGGTAAAAATCCGGAGGGTTGATCGCCCCCTCTACCTGCCCGGCTGTCATCATTCCCCGGTTTCCGTCCACAAGGCGACAGGAAACCCCACTGTTGAAACTCACGCCCCCTCCTTCATAATTATACACATGGGCGTACTTATCGCAAATGAGTTGATCCCCGGGTTCGGTATGCAGTTTAATCCCCGTCTGGTTGGCCATGGTGCCACTTGGAAAAAAAAGGGCCGACTCCATTCCAAAGAGACGTGCGACTTCCGTCTCCAATTCATTTACTGTGGGGTCCTCCTTAAAAACATCGTCACCCACAGCGGCCCCCATCATGGCCTTTAACATTCCGGAATTCGGACGGGTTACTGTATCGCTGATCAAATTAACTTCCATAACCTGTACCTATTGTTGTGAACACGCCATTCCGATTGGAGAGCCATCGGGAATTTTCGGTACGTCCCCGGCTTTAAACTTTTCCGGGTATTTCTCAAAAGCTTCAATCCTTCGAAGCATTTCCCTAGCCAGGGCATCCCCATCCCCCGATTTTAAAAGGAACCTTTTCTGAGTATTAATGGCCTGCAGGGCCGCTGCATTCACCTGGGGATGTACATCGGTATGCGTGGCGAGTACCATAAGATGCTTTAACACCCGAAAATTGATCACCTCCTGCACACCGGAGAGGTATCTATCTTTTTGAGGGTTGTTCAAGGTCTGGTTTACCAGCGCATCCAGGACATCATCCAGCCCCAATTGCCCCGGTTCCATTCCCTGTTGATTTACAAGGCGGGATGCGCGTTCAGGGTGCAGTAAGAGGCCCAACGTCATATCTGCGGCCGTTTCAGCGGCCCCAAGGGGGTCGAAACTCACTCCGGACCGGCCTCTGAAAGACTCCCGTGTTTGAGAATACCCTACAGGCCTTGGTGGAAACCATTTGAGAATATCCCTCGGAATGGCCAGTTGATCCGCATCGAGAGTTTCAAGTACGCTGTTCAGGGCTTGTTCCTGCTCCTTTCTGGGAAGAAAGCTCCAGGGAGTGGCACTCTCATCGCGGGTGGCGTATGAATAATCCATCCCACCGACCATTTTGACGGCAGCTTCTGTCTGATAGCGATGTAAAAAATACAGGGGGACAAAAACATCTTCGAGCACCGCATAGGGTTCTTCTGAACGGATATTTGCCGGCGAAAACTGTTCCATAGCTGTTTCTCTGAGTTCCAGGACCCGATCCAATTCCTCAGAGGCGCTCTTTCCGTTATCCCACAGGTGTGCCTTCGCATGAGCCCCTCCCTGAGCTCTGGCATCCCTGTCCGAGATATATATAAGCCCTGCATCTCCCGCGGCTTCAAGAATATCCCACAAGGCTTTGTGGGAGTCCGTTCCCTCCGGAAAATCAGAATAGGAATATGCCACGGTTACTTTATCCCAATCCCCGATACCTGTTTCGTAAGCCCCGGAAAAATCAATTTTACCACCTGTCAATTTAAAATCAGGATGTGGATAATCCATCACAGAAGTCTTGTTCGTACTGGAAGCGGCAAAATTGTGCGCAAAGCCCAGGGTGTGCCCTATCT
>NZ_JBAVZJ010000615.1:0-3421 GCF_049588695.1 Robiginitalea sp. | reverse complement strand
GAACAGGGAATAAAGCCTTGGGTAAGGGTGAATATGTATAGTTCCACATAAAGTGTAGAATTATTGGGAATCCCACAGGGTAATTCGAATTGAGGGGTCCTACCGGCAGATTGCCGTGTAACGATTTCTTCTCCGCCGGGGGTAAGGCCGATACTGATGGCCCAGGATGTAATTAGGTCGATGTCGGTGTCTGTCCAGCGGATAGTGGCATCCACAGGGATATTGCTCTCCCCATCCTGCGGGTACAATACCTCAGGACACTCCTGCCCATGGAGGGAAAGCCCTAAAAGGAGCAATAAAAACCCGGTTATTTTCTTGAAAATTTCCATTTCGAGGGAAGGGGAAATTACGAATTAATGGAGTAATTCCCGGGCAGGTCAGGGTGAAACTGCACTTTTAATGGTTTACGGAGCATGCCAGGGATAAACAACGGCTGTGCAGCCCTGGGTCTATAAATCGCGTTTCCGCAATAAGGCGTAAGAGAGGTAGATGAAGAGGGTTGTCCAAAGGAGTACGAGAAGGATTTCGTACCAGTGTACGTGGTAGTTCAATTCGATTTGCTCCCCGATCTGATCCGCCACCGATTGTACCGCATTGAGGCGTGAAAAAGGTTCTTTGATCAGGTTGGCCATCGATTCCAGGGGGAGGAAGGACTTAATGGCCTTCGCGGTTTCCCAGGAAACGAATTTCCAGCCGAGCAACCCGAAAATGACTTGTTCAGCTATGGCCCAGATAATCAGGAAGCCAAGGGCAAAGGCCGAACGCTTAACCAGGATTCCCAGAAAAAGGCAAAAACTGAAAAAACCCACGAGTTTTACAAAGAAGGCAATGAGGAATTCCAGATCTGAAAAAACGATGGACAGTTCGGTATAGTCCGAATACATCGCCCCCAGGATCAGGGATACCACAAAGACAAAAATCGTCGAAACCCCTGCAAAAACAAGTACAGTCAGGAATTTAGACGCGATAAATTCTTTTTTTGAAAGGCCATCGATCAGGTTCTGTTTGATCGTCTTATTGGTGTATTCATTGGACATCATGGAGACGATCACAATGGCCAGAAACAGCTTAAACCCGGCAGCGACAAAGGTGTTGAAGTGCCAGATATACGGGAAATTAAAAATCCCCTGATCGGCCAGGTGGAATTCTATGGGTCCTATATCGAATTTAATGGCTGCTATAAGGGCAATGGAGGTCAGCAGCACAAAATAGGCGATAATAAGGAATCGGCTGGAGCGGCTGTTCCAGAGTTTGATGTATTCAATTTGCAGAAGTCGTTTCATGCTTGGTTCTGAGAGCTGGTTTATGTGGCCTGGTTATTGGTAAGGGTGAGGAACTGTTGTTCCAGACTTTCTTTGCGCTTGACCAGATGCGTAAGGGTAATCTGCTTATCAAAGCAACGGCGGTTCAGGGCGTCGGCCTCCAGGGGGGTATTCAGATACGCGATGAGTATATCGTTATCCTGATCGATCCGCGTAAACTCATCACTGCTTTCCAGGACCTTTTTGAGGGCTTGCATATCTGTGGCCCGAAGCTCAAAAAACCCGTGACTGGCCAGCATCCCGTCTACCGTACCGTCATATAGGTTTTCTCCCTTCCTGAGGATGACCACATGAGAACATACCTTCTCAACCTCATCCAGGAGGTGTGAGGCCAACAATATGGTGGTGCCTTCTGAGGCTATTTTTTTTATCAGCTCCCGGATCTGGTGAATCCCTTGTGGATCGAGGCCATTGGTCGGCTCATCGAGAATGAGTATTTCAGGGTTGTTCAGGAGGGCGGACGCAATCGCCAGCCGTTGCTTCATTCCCAGGGAAAAAGTTTTAAATTTACTGTCTTTTCGTTCCCAGAGGCCTACCATGGTCAGTTTTTCTTCAATCCGGGAATTGGGTACCTCCTTGATTTTACAAACTAATTTCAGGTTCTCGACCGCCGTCATATATGGATAGAAATTGGGTCGCTCGATAATGGCGCCTACTTTCTTGAGCGCCTCATGGGTGGAGGAGGCACCATCAAACCAGCTAAAGGAGCCGGAAGTGGCGTTGACAACATTCAAGACGATACCCAGTGTGGTCGATTTACCACTCCCGTTCGGTCCAAGGATACCGTAAACATTCCCTTTCTCTATGGTAAATGAAAGGTTTTTTACGGCCGTAAGGTGTCCGAATTTTTTGGTCAGGTTGGTGACGGTAAGGATTGTTTGCAAATGGAATGTTTTAACAGACAGTTCCCATACTTGACGAGATAATACGTAATTTGTTACATTAAAAGCTAAAAACAGGTGTATGTCCCAGGACCCCGTTATCTCAAAAAAGAAACCGGCCTACCCGGTGAGTCCCGATCTGGATGCCTATCTGGAGACCTATAACCGAAAGATTGAAATACCAATCTTCTACGAAGATCTTTTGCGTTTTTCAGGTTCTGTTGTGGTCTATGATGCCAAAGGGGAGGATTCCCTTTGGGTGCGGGTTTTTTATTCGGATTCCGAACGACAGGAGATCGACCACAGCCTGAAACGCGTGTACTCTATCCTGCATTCCGATGGGAGTGACCTTATTTTTGAGTTCCTCAATGTGGATGCCGTGGATTTCTGCACTTTTGGTAATTCTAAACCTTTCCGAATACGGATACGGAATATCCTCAACGATAATTTCACGTATTTCTATGTTAAAAAAACGGATGCTTCCCGGATTTATGGTTTGGAACTCGAGCATATGCTCTCTCCTTACAACCTCAATTTTCTGGTGTATAAGGACACCCTGATTGAAGAGCATATACCCGGTATTCCGGGGGATGTCTTTATGAAAGAAATGCTGCCTTCGTGTACGGAATCCGAGAAATCACAGCTGGCCAAAGAGTTTGTGAAGTTCAATGAGCGTTGTCTTATCCGTTTGCTCGGCGATATGCGTTCTTATAATTACGTTATCGTACCGGTCCACGATTTTGATCATGTCGTATATAAAATTCGGGCTATTGATTTTGATCAGCAGTTCTACGAGGGTAAGCTGGCTATTTACCGGCCTCAGTTTTTTAAGGAGAACCGGATCATGGTGGAATTGGTGCGGAAGAAATTGCTCCGGGGTTCCGTGGATCAATACAAGGTGGAGGAACGTTCCTTTGTCGCCAAACGAATTCTGAGTTCCGGGAACCGCATCAAAAAGCTGGTTGAAATCGCCAAAAAGGATACCCTTTCAAAGCCTGAACACATCGACCGGCTTAAGGGGGAGATCTATGAGCTGACTATGGACATGCACTTTAAAAAATGTACCCAAATGGGGGAAATCCTCGCATGGGCCCTGGATTTTGTCCGTCGTAATTACGAGGACGTGAGTATGAAGCAGATTATCGAGAAGCGAATAGATATCTGAGTTGCTGGCTTCCCCTCTACTTGCCGGAAATTGGAATCAGGGTAATCTCCTTT
>NZ_JBAVZJ010000614.1:0-2162 GCF_049588695.1 Robiginitalea sp. | reverse complement strand
GGGATAAATAGGTCCTCATTATTTTGAAGGTAGTAAAAAAATTTGCAAACCATTTGCAAACAAATCCTTGATATCAAATGAATTGAATTGACGGCAAATTATATTTAAAAACCTGAAATACAATAATATAAACCTGTTTATGAATCTGGATAATTAGCACCTAAAGAGCCTTCTAAGCAGACGGTCCCAGGTTCGAATCCTGGCGCGATCACTTAAGGATGAAAAGCTCGCCTCTAAGGCGGGCTTTTTCTTTTCGAGCCAGGGGCAAGCTTGGTTGATGCCTGTGTGAGGAAAGAAAAAGCCACCAACCGGAGGTTGGGAGCTTTTCATTTAGACTACGGAACGCATTCAGGATCACCGAACGTAGTGAGGTAATCCTGCCCAATGTACCATGGATAGACTAGAGCAAAATCCAGGCAATCCTTTGGCATTGCTCCTCCAAGGCTTCTGAGATCTATACCCATAACGCTGAAAATTCCTTCAAAGGAATTGACGATTTGCTATCTTAGGCCTATAAGCGATATATAGTGCATAATGCACTATAAACATATGTTGGGCAACATTATGAAACAACATGAAAATTTCGGAACTTGTAGTCTAATATAATGGAGTATGGCAACTGTTGATAAAATTCGAAATGCGTTGATCGATAAAATTTTAACGATTCGCAACAAAGACTTCCTTATTGCGCTCGATAAATTGATTTCCACCAGTTCCACAGAAGAGCAAAGCATTGAACTGTCCTCAGAGCAGAAAGAAATGCTCGAAATGAGCGAGGAAGATATCAAGAGTGGCCGGCTCATATCCCAAGAGGCCATGGATAAACGCAACCTGGAATGGCTCAACGGAATGTAGTTTGGACGCGAACAGCGGATATTCAGTACGCAGGAATTCTTCAATATTGGGTCAATAGAAATAAGTCGGCCGAATACTCCAAAAAGCTCATCGCTGAAGTAGCGGAAAGAACCCAGCAAATCGCCGGAGCACCCTTTAGTTATAAATCCGCCGATTTTCCTAATACCAGGGTAGCATCGCTGGGTAACTTTAGCATTTTCTATAAAGTTTCTGATCAGCAGATCCTTATTACTGCATTCTGGGATAATCGTCAGGATCCCAAATCATTGCTCAAAATCTTGAAAGAAAATAAATAACGTTGCCCAACAGCGAGTATAGCTCATGGCTTATCGCTTGCTCACTTTTTGCTAACTTGACAGTAAATTAAAAAGCTCGCGGCGCTTGACCACGAGCCATACCCCAACCGTTAGGCAACATTTGAAATGAGCATTTTCAATCGAAAAACAAAAAAGAAACATATTGAACAGTTCGGACTTAAAATAGCTGAATTGTTGGAGTCGGAAATGCCACAAATCAAAACTGCAATCGGACTTTCAAAAGTTTACGGAATTAGTTTTATTCACGAATCGAAAGGAATTTATATTTCTCGCGGTTATAAGCCTAAAGAATTTGAGCTCATAAACAGAAATCACAAAACCTGTTTCAATCTGACTGGACTTTCCGTTTGGAATAAAAAAGAAAATCTTTTTCAGCCGATTAAATTATATTATCAATTTGACGGACTGACCAAAATTCAAATAGATAATCCAGAGTACTTTCATAAAACATTTGACTTAAACCAAATTCAGAAAAGCCAAATAGAACTGGAGCATCTGAAAATGGAAAACCCTGACCAAAAGACAGCGGAAAAAATATTAAAATCGCTAACCAAAGAGCAAATTGAACTTTTGGAATTGAACTACACATTCGAAATTGAATTTGACGAAAAACTATTCTACACAATTTTGGATATGGAAGATGGAAATTACATTGCTGTGGACAAAAAAGGAAAGATTTATCGACTAAATCACGACCACGAAGAAATGGTTAAACTAATAGCCGACAAACCAACTGAATTCTTTAAAATATACAACGGAGAAAAAAGCGCACTGGAAAATATAGTATATGAATAAAAAACGTTGCCTAACAATGCATAACCGCAATTACGGCGGATTCGACTACGTCCGAATCCACTAGGAATTGCTACGGTCGGTCTCTGCCGAAAGATTGTTCAACTTTAAGCCGTAACTGACGGTGATACTAGACCGTTGTGTGTAATTAAAATTATGATTTGAGAATATGAAAAGTTTTGTCCTTTGGTTTTGCTC
>NZ_JBAVZJ010000613.1:0-1536 GCF_049588695.1 Robiginitalea sp. | reverse complement strand
GTGCTTATACCATCAAATTCTGGGAAGGTAAAGAGGACTATCGATGCCAAATATTACGGGATAAAAAGGAGTTTCAGCCAAAATGGAAATGGACGCTGTTTAATTTGTTCTTTATCTCAGGGTATCAAAATATTTTAATTCTGCTGTTTACCCTGCCCATTCTTGTGGCCCTTCAATTTAACGATACCCCGCTGGGGATAATAGATGCAGTGGCAGCCATTCTGATGCTCTTTTTCATTATATTTGAGACTTTGGCCGATAACCAGCATTGGAAGTACCAGAGCAAAAAGCATGAGAAGATTAAAAACCATGAGCCTTTGACCGGAGATTATAAAAAAGGCTTCCTGAACAAAGGGTTATGGGCATTATCCAGGCACCCCAATTACTTTGCAGAGCAAGGGGTTTGGATCAGCTTTTACCTGTTTAGTGTAGCGGCTTCGGGGCAATGGTTGAATTGGAGCATTTCTGGTTGTTTATTGCTCGTAGTGCTCTTTCAGGGTAGCTCGGAATTTAGTGAAGAAATAAGCGCAGGAAAGTATCCCGAATATAAGGACTACCAGGCCAGGGTACGGCGGTTTTTACCCATTCCAAAATCAAAATACAATCAATAAACCTTAACTAACTTTACAACTCAATTCAATGAAAAACACAAAGATCATTTTACTTATCGTATGTTGTTCCCTTTGGGGACCGGGGCTTTTTGCACAGGACACTAAGTTTGGTGTACGTCTTGGTGTGGGCATTCCCAATTTAGAAAGTAGAGATAATAACATATATGCCTCGGGTTTTAATTCTGTTGCCGGGTTCGATGGTGGTGTATTTCTAGACTATGGAATTACAGAAAAATTCTCTTTAAAATTTGAACTGGCCTTTGCCCGAAAAGGAGGGGACAAAGATGGCTTACAACCGATACCTACGACTTTA
The DNA here is from genome assembly GCF_049588695.1 of Robiginitalea sp. Taxonomy (GTDB): domain Bacteria; phylum Bacteroidota; class Bacteroidia; order Flavobacteriales; family Flavobacteriaceae; genus Robiginitalea. The sequence continues at coordinate 612 of NZ_JBAVZJ010000613.1, read as the reverse complement.
TTACCGCCGGAATTGGCTCTTTTAGTAGGAGATAATGTTCTCTACGCGGAATTTGATAACACTGCCATATTCTCCTATATCACTGTACCCATCTTAGCAAAGTACGAGTGGCACTTAGGCAGCAAGTGGGGCGTGTATGTAAATGGAGGAGTATATGCAGATTTCATTATTAATCCAACCCAGCAAACTGAAGGAGAAAGCCAAATATTTTTGGATCCTGAGGGCACTACAGCGCTTCGAATTCCAGTGGAAGGACTACCACCAAATCAATGGCCAGAAATTCCTCCTCAAGACTTTAATACCGACAACGATATTAACGATGACATCTCTAATATGGACTTTGGCGTTATGCTGGGCGTCGGGGCTTCCTATGCCATTAATTCCAAGCATGAGATCATTGCTGATATACGCGGTAGTTATGGATTAATCCCTCTGCAAAAGGATACAGATATTTATGGGGATGTACATATGGGAACTCTGGTATTTTCCCTGGGTTATGCCTATACCTTTGATAAAAAGAAAAAAACCGTCGATTAAACCTTAAACGAACTAAGGGCTGTAAAAAAAATATCTTCAGGGCATTAGTGGGTCCCAATTATAGCTAAAAAGCTC
>NZ_JBAVZJ010000612.1:0-5949 GCF_049588695.1 Robiginitalea sp. | reverse complement strand
TTGGATTCCTGCAATTCGTGAAGGGCCGAAAATATTTTTGTCGCGTATTCCTTCAGGTCCCCTTTGGAGGATAGCGTTCGCGTTTGTAAAAAGGTCGCAGGCATTTCCCCTTGAAAACTTATAAACCCCGCCTTTAAAGGGTCTATTCGACTGAGGATTTCGGGATGGTACAAATAAAAAGGCTTTGAAGGACTGTAGTGGGAATCGAGCATTCCCGGTGCCTCCGGACCTCCCGCTTCAACAGTTTTCGCAGATTCGGGCAGGACCGCTGACAAATCTTCCCGGGTTATCCCGCCGGGCCTCAAAATAACAAAGCCGTCGGGTTCCAGGCGCACAATGGTCGATTCCAGTCCTACCCGGGTGGTACCCCCATCCAATACAAAGTCCGCTTCCGGCAGATGGCGTGCCACATGCGCGGCCCGGGTGGGGCTAAGCCTTCCAAACTTATTGGCACTTGGGGCCGCCAGGGGGCACCCGGATGCCCGAACCAAACCCAGGGCCAACGGGTGATCTGGCATTCGAATACCCACAGTAGGCAATCCTGAAGTGACAATGTCGGGGACCTTATCTGTCTTTGGTAAAATCAGGGTAAGCGGTCCGGGCCAGAAAGCTTCGGCCAGTTTCTGTATTCGGGGATCTTCGGATGTACTCAGTTCTTTCAGCTGCTGCAGATCGGCAATATGGACGATAAGGGGATCAAATGAAGGACGCTGTTTCACTTCAAAAATGCGAGCCACTGCCATTGGATTGAAGGCGTTGGCGCCCAGACCGTACACGGTTTCGGTAGGAAAAGCGACAACCCCCCCCTCTTTTATGATTTTTGCTGCGGTTTCCAAAGCAGTCATGGCGTCCGGACTTTGAAGCAAAAATAAGTCTTTATCGGCTATGGAAGTGACTGCTAATATCCGCTTTGATGTTATCCGAATAATACCCGGCCATCCGTACCGCTTTTACGTCGATAGAGGGGGAGTCCCGAACGGGTATTGAGCCGGTTCACCCATCTTTATTCAGCATAAAAAAACCCGTCACAAAGACGGGTTTTCAGAAGTACAGGTGGGGAGACTCGAACTCCCAAGCCTTGCGGCACTAGTACCTGAAACTAGCGTGTCTACCAATTCCACCACACCTGCATCGGGCCTGTAAAATTACAAAACAGGCGGCAAATGTAATAAAATAATTATAGTAGAAGCGGGTTCCATCCCATGATTCTGACGATACTTTCCCGGTCCTGACCGATTTACTATCTTCACCGGCATGGCGGTTAGACCTCTATCTACCCTCGGAACAGTAAAAACAATTGCTCCAATATGGAAATTGAAAAGGTGAATCTCCAGGAAAAACTAAGCCTGTTCAGTGCGCATTGGTCCCCCAGGATTATCGGGGAGCTCAACGGACAATATGTAAAAATCGCCAAGTTCAAGGGGGAATTTATCATGCACAAACACCAGGAAGAAGACGAATTGTTTTACGTGATCCAGGGCGAATTGTTCATAGAGCTAAAGGAAAACACCCTGCATCTCAAGGCTGGTGAATTTGTCATTATCCCGAAAGGCACATCCCATAAACCCTATGCTCCGGAGGAAGTAAGTGTTTTGCTTTTTGAACCCGTTTCAACCTTAAACACCGGGGAGGCTAAAAATCATTTCACCCAATCAGATTTAGACAGGATTTAGTTTAATACACAGAAGACTTATGAAAACATACCGGATACTTCAATTCCTCATGTTAAGCCTTTTTCTAACCGCCACGGGTGTCACCGCTCAGGTGGTTGCCAGAAACGGCATGGTGGTTTCGAGTAACAAAATAGCTTCCGAAGTGGGAATTGAAACCCTGAAAAAAGGGGGCAATGCCATCGACGCCTCTGTGGCCACTGCCTTTGCGCTGGCCGTCACCCATCCCACGGCAGGAAATATTGGAGGTGGGGGGTTTTTGGTGTTTATGGATTCCACAGGTGCTGCCACCACGTTTGACTTTCGGGAAAAAGCCCCCCTGAAAGCCACCGCAGATATGTTTCTGGACGCCGATGGGGAATTGCCAAAAGGGGTGAATCTCTTCGGGAGTGAATCGACTGACAACCACATTGGGTTGAAGTCCGTAGGCGTTCCGGGAACGGTAGCCGGGCTGTACCTGGCCCATCAGAAGCACGGGGTACTCCCCTGGAACGAACTGGTGCAACCCGCCATAGATCTGGCCGAAAAAGGTTTTGAGCTTCCCTGGAACCTCGCCCAGGCCGGAGTTTACTTTGCGGCCAATTCACCCATTCCCTTTTTACAGGACTACTTTAAAAGCGAATCCGGTGATCTCACAGCCTTCGGAGCCCTTTGGAAACAACCCGAACTCGCCAGGACCCTTATTGAAATTCGGGATCACGGCCATGATGGGTTTTATAAAGGAGTCGTCGCCCAGGAGATTGCGAGGTACATGAAAGAGAACGGCGGGCTGATTTCCCTGGAAGACCTCCAACGGTATAAGGCTGTAGAACGCAAACCTGTAAAAGGCACTTTCAGGGATTACGAAATCTACTCCATGGCCCCGCCCAGCTCGGGGGGTGTTGCCCTGGTCGAAATGATGAACCTGATGGAACTGGCGGATCTAGAAGCCATTGAGTTCAACTCCACGGCTTACGTACATTTACTGGCAGAGGTCATGCGCCGGGCCTTTGCCGACAGGGCCGAACACCTGGGCGACCCGGATTTTAATATAGATACCCCTATAGAAAAACTCACCTCCAAGGCGTTTGCTGAAAGGCGCTTTAAGAACATAGATATGAGCAGGGCGTCGGTGAGTGATTCCACCAAATTTGGACAACTCTATGACGGCAGCAGCACCACGCACTTTTCTGTGGTTGACCGCTTTGGCAATGCGGTTTCCCTGACCTATACCCTGGAATACCCCTATGGCTCCGGAATGGGGTCCGAAAAACTGGGCTTTATCTTTAACAACGAAATGGGTGACTTTAACCCGAAACCCAATTTCACGACAGGGGATGGCCTGATCGGGACCCCTCCCAATACCATAGAACCTGAAAAAAGAATGCTTTCGAGCATGACCCCGACCATTGTGGCCAAAGATGGGAAACCCTACCTGATTGTCGGGAGCCCCGGGGGGAAAACCATTATCAATACGGTATTCCAAACCGTGCTCAAGGTACTGGCTTATGAGATGCCGGTGGACAAGGCTATTGAATCCATGAAAATCCATCATCAATGGCTGCCTGACCAGATCCGCTACGAGCGGCTATTGTTATCCCCGGATACCCGCCAGGCCCTTGAGGCCATGAACCACACCCTGACCCCTACCAATTCCCTGGGGGAATTGATGGGTATACAGATCGATGCTGAGAATAAAATCATGGTTGGGGCTGCAGATTCTTCCAGTCCGCAAGGGGCTGCGGTGGGGTATTGAATGGCTAACCCGGACTTTTGAGTTTTCCTCTGGAATGTCTGTCCTGGAAATAGCGAACTGTGTGTTAAAATCCTTTTAAAAACTCTGATTAACCAACGTGCACAAAGTGGAAGTCGCTTTATAATCCATTCCCGAGGGCCAACAAAAAAGCCCCTCATCACTAAGGGGCTCCGGACTGTAAAAATCCCAGTCACTTTGTACAGGCGGAGAGACTCGAACTCTCACACCTTGCGGCACTAGATCCTAAGTCTAGCGTGTCTACCAATTCCACCACGCCTGCAAAAGGACTGCAAATATAAATTTATTTTTTATTTGTTCCGCATCTCTTCTTTTGGAATCTGATCGGGGAGGGTAGTCTCTAATTCAATATGCAAGTGCTCCGCACTGGACAAGGGAAGGTGTCTAACCTACTTGGTCGTCATGGTTTCCACACCCTTCCAATTGTCCTCGATCTCCTGGGTAATCAGCTGGGCGGCCCGGTTCAGGAATAATTTTGCAGGCTGGTCCTTGATATTGCTTTTAAAGATTTGCTGAAAAGTAACCGCAGCCATGGCGAACTCCTTATCCAAAAAGAGCGTCATAGCGTCATCAAAAGTCTTTAGGTTTGAAAGCTTGTGGTTCTGAAGGTCCTCGGCATCTCCATTAATACACTCATACAGGTCGATAGGTTTCATTTTTCCCTTGGGCTGTACCCTCCCGAGATATCTGAAATCAAACTCGCCCGGGTCGGTGAGGTTTGCCTTGCACTCCTGGGTCAGCAATATCGAGGTGCCAAAATGCTTGGACAGCCCTTCGATCCGGGCGGCCGTATTCACCGTATCGGATATTATAGCCGCATCCAGGCGCTCATTGTCCCCCGTAATACCCATAATCAGTTTCCCACTCTGCATACCAACCCCAATATGCACGGGGAGTCGGTCTTTAAGGGCCCTTTCTTTATTGTATTCCTGTAGTTCGCGGTGCATCTGTACCGATGCGGTAAGCGCGCCCTGGGATCCTTCGGTAAACAAGGCCATAAAACCATCGCCCAGGTACTGCATAATAAAGCCTCCATTTTTGCGGACGATGGGGCCCATACGGTTGTTAAAGCCATTGACAAATAAAAAGTTATCTGTCGGGCTCAGTCCTTCTGAAATCGTGGTGAAGCCCCGGATATCGACAAAAACAACGGTCACCTCACGCTCCACGAGGTCTCCGAGGAAAACCTCAGTGATCTTTGCCTTGCCGAGGGATTTAATAAACTCTGAGGGAACAAATTTCTGGCTGACGTCGTGAATTTTACGAATGGCTTCTTCCCGGTCCTGAACCTCCTTGAGCCCTTTTTGATAGAGATGGGCACTTTCAATGGCCGTAGCCGACTGTAGTGTAATGGTAGTAAGTAATTTAAGTTCAGCCGCCGTGTACTCCACCTCCTCTTCATGGCCGATAATGACCATCCCAAAGGTACGGTGCTTCACTTTCAAGGGGGCGTACATTACTGTTTTCAAGTGCTTGAGGGCTGGATTTGCAGCGATCCGCTCGACAGGTACTATGGCGGAAACCCCACGGGTAATCAAATCCCGAAGAACATCCTTCTGTTGTTCGATAAAAGCCCGGCTCTTTGGATTCTCCCCCAGGCGGGCAATCTGACGAACCTCGTCTTTTTCCGGATCATAGATCAGGAAAAGGGCATGCGTAGTGTCGATAATCTGGGAGGCCTCCTCCAGGGTGACTTTGGCTATGGACTCTGCATCGATTTTCTCCGAAATCACCTCACTCAGGTCATAAATCATGTTGATCTCGCGATAGAGCCCCAACACTTCTTTACCGATTTTCTTCTTCTCCCACTCCTTTTGAAACAGGAGCTTCAGGGTATCAAAGATGAGCAAGGCCTCTTCCGATGAATATCGAAATGTACCCAGCACCTTCCCTTCGTGGGTCAAATCCATGGCGTGCTTAAACGCCTTATCCTCACCCCATAACACCTGCCCTCCAACCGTTTCAAAAGCGCAATCCATACCCTCGCCCTCACTGAGTTTGTTCAGGACTTCCCGGGCGTCTTTATCCCGTTTAAGGATATGCTTAATGGCACGATCTGCGGTTGATAAACCCATTTATTATTTCATATTGAGGATTTCCTCGGCGATGGATAACATCTCGTCCGGGTCAAAAGGTTTGGTCATATACTTGTTGGCACCCATATCCAGGCCCTTTTGCCGGTCTACTTCCTGTCCCTTGGCCGTGAGCAAAATAATGTACGTGTCGGTGATTTTGAGTTCCTTTTTCACCTTCTGGCAAACCTCCATACCGTTCATTTTAGGCATCATAACATCGAGGAATACCAGGTCGGGTCGCTCTTCCTGTATAATCCTCAGCGCATCCGCCCCGTTGTCGGCAAACAACAATTCAACCCCTTCGTCTTCCAAATCTTCCAGGGTTTGCTCAATCAACATTCGTATATGGGCTTCATCGTCGACTATCAGTAATTTTTTATCCATTGGATCTATTTGCATTTATGAATTTAGGATTGATTCCGGGCTACTGGTACACAAAGAACATTACATT
>NZ_JBAVZJ010000611.1:0-1776 GCF_049588695.1 Robiginitalea sp. | reverse complement strand
TCGCGAATTAAGTTTTGATCTTTTTCACGGGCGTACCACATGTTAAAAAAAGCTGCAATACTTATTTTTTTTTCGGGCTGTTCCACTAACTCCATCGAGTCTCCTACCCGGACAAAACCAGGTTGCAGAACCTCGACGTACGTACCAGGTTTGCCATATTTTACGAAGGAATCGATAATACCCTGGTCCTTAAAACGAAGTCCGAGCTTAAAACAGGGCTCACGGGGGGTAGTGATCCGGACGATCGCCTCCCCTGCCCGATAAAGGCTGCCCATCAGGAGGTCATCTTCGTTCATGCCCTTTACAGTGAGGTTTTCGCCAAACATGCCGAATTGCCAGGCGAGGTTGGGATACGCTTCTTTCCAGTACGGATAACAGTCCTCCGAGAACAGGTAGGCTGCCTTTACCCGTCCACCGTGTACCTTTGGATTTCCAATGGTATCTCCTTTCACCCCTTCAGGATGCAGGTAGATGCCCTCGGGGTTCGGGGTTTTAAAAATGCCGGTTACCCTCTCGCTGCCCTTCCAGGTAATGGTCCTGGGCTGGGCGGTATTGGTACTGATGATCTTCACGCATATTGGATTTGAGTTTTAAAGATACTACTAATCGAGCTGGAATCATACTGGAAATCTGGTAGTAATATCGGCTCTCGGGGAGCTCCCTCCCATAGGCCTGAAATGGGCCTGGCCTGCACCCACTAAGCAGTCTGGTGAATTTGATGTAGAATGCATCTCCCCGTAGTTGTTTACGACAATGCCGATTGGGGTTGCACTTGTTTCAAAGGGCTTCAGACGGGGATAATGCATAAAAAGGGGGTCTCAGAAGGACCCCCGTGAATTTCCAAAAAAAGGTCGTTCAAGAAAAATAGTCTGCGATCCTGGCGAGTCCTTCCTTAAAGGAATCCGAAGCGGATGCAAATTTCTCCTTTACTTCTTCCCAGGTTTCATCGGAGATATCTTCCAACTTTTCCAGCTTTTTCTCAAGCTCTTCTTTCTGGGACTCCAGTTCCTCCAGGCTTTCCCCATATTCTTCGACTACCGCGTCTTCGGCGCTTTCCCCGGCTGCCTTCAGGGCATCGATCTTTTCTGAAATTTCATCAATGATTCCATTTACTTTGGTTTTGAATACTTCTTTGTCCATATCTATAGTTTTTAATGAATGCGTTGTTGTCGCTGAACCTGTTCCCTGAACTATATGCCACCGCCTTTTACCATCTGCAGGGCTTGCCTAAAATTGATGCACCTTATCCGCTATACCCGGTTCCGGTCTTATGAGTTTATCTCAAAGCTGCTTTCGTAAAAATAAAGAGGATGTCTAAAATAAAGAAAATTATTCAAAAATTACTGTGGAAATTTAAGCCCAACATACCACCCTGCCATGGTGAAGGGCCAGCACCAAAAAAGGATATGGGTAACTTCAGGGGTACATAGTTAGGAATTACAGGTACATAGAGGCCCAAAAGATAAGGAGCCCCTGGAGCGGAAGGCGCAACCACAACACCCAGGCCGAAAGACCCATGCCGGCGTGTTTGTCCCGAAGCATGTGAATGTGAGCCGGCAGGAACAGGAGCAGGAGCCCAATAATACCATACAAGGCAAGGGTCCGAAACCCCGGAAAAAACAGGGCAACCCCCAGCATAATTTCCAGGATTCCGCTGAGGTAAACCACAGCTCGTTTGCCCGGGATATAGGGCGGAACGATCCGCTGATACATCTGGGGGAAAACGAAGTGCAGAATGCCCGCCAGAATATAAAGTAGGGCCATAAAGGCCAAGTG
>NZ_JBAVZJ010000610.1:0-3937 GCF_049588695.1 Robiginitalea sp. | reverse complement strand
TTATATTCCAGTCCCAATGCCGGATTTCATATTTCTCAGAATTCAGGTACTCCTCCTTGGAAGGGTAGGGCTTTGAATCCATATATTCAAAAACAGGTCCGTATATCCCGATATTGCCACTAAGGGTAGCCGCTAAGGCATAGCGAATCAGATGCATGCCCTCCCCTGCCCCCTGCAGATGATAAGGGTTGATGTCCGGGGTATTTGGCCAAAAATTCGGCCGGTAATACTCCCGCATTTCGCTTTGGGTCAGCTCCACCATATACTCGATAAGTTCCGCTTTGTGTTCCCTCCAGGTAAAATAGGTGTAGGATTGGCTAAAACCTTGTTTGGCCAGTTGTTGCATGACGCGGGGCCGGGAAAAAGCCTCGGCGAGGAAAAGTACATTCGGGTGCTTCTTTTTGACTTCAGCGATCAGCCAGTGCCAGAAAAAGTACGGCTTGGTGTGCGGATTGTCTACCCGGAAGATTTCCACCCCGAAACCGACCCATTTCAAAGTTACTTCCAGCAGTTCCTTCCAAAGGGCTTTGTAATCCGGGGTCTCAAACCAGAAATTGACAATATCCTGATACTTCTTTGGCGGGTTTTCAGCATATTGAATCGTTCCGTCAGGACGCTTGCGAAACCACTCCGGATGCTCCGTGATATAGGGATGATCCGGCGCAGCCTGAAAGGCCAGGTCCATAGCTACTTCCAGGCCGGACTCCGCAGCCTTTGCGATAAAGCCCCTGAAATCGTCTTCGTTCCCAAGTTCCGGATGAATGCTTCGGTGTCCGCCATGTCGCGAACCAATGGCCCAGGGCACCCCGGAATCGCCTTCCTGTGCTTCCGTAGTATTGTTGCGGCCTTTCCGGTTTACCTCCCCTATCGGATGAATGGGGGGAAGGTAGACCGTGTCAAAGCCCATTTCCGCGATCCTGGGCAACAGGGCTTCACAGTCCTTAAATGTTCCGTGGTCCCCAGCCTTCGGCGCGGCTGACCTGGGAAAGAATTCGTACCAGGTTGAAAAATTGGCCTTTTGCCGGTCCGTGTAGACTTCAAGGGACTCTGAAGTGTTGGCCAGCAATCGCTGGGGGTAGCGCAAAAATAAATCGTGTAATTTTTCGGATGTGGCCTCATTTATGGCCTGCTCATAGGTATCCTCCGATTCAAACATACCGATCAGCCCGGTGATATAGGATTTGTCTGCACCGGATACCTTCGACTTTAAAAATTTTAAATACTGGATCCCGTCCAGCAGTTCACTGCGAACATGCTGCCCATCGGCCAGTTTAGCCTCTATTCCGTGTTGCCAGTTCAGGGCATAATCCACCCACCCCCGTACTTTGTATTGGTAAAACCCCTGTTCATTCACCTGAAAGGCACCTTCCCACCTGTCATTGCTGAGCTCCCGCATGCGCACCTCTTTCCATTTACGGTCAGAAGCGTGTTTATACAGGACCTCCGCCTGCATGACGTCATGCCCGTCGGGAAGCACGTCGGCAGACACAACCACCTGTTCCCCCACCACCCTTTTGATAAAAAAGGCCCCGCATTCCAGCCGGGGTCTGATGTCATTAATTACGACGCGTTCTTGTCTTATCATAAAGAAGAAAAAGTTTTCCGTTTAGGTCTGTTTAAAGATATGAATTATAGCCGTATTCCCCAGACTTTCTGCCCAGACCTGAAGGACATATGAGCAGGCAATGCAAAAGGAGTTGCCCGCATCCGATCTCCCGCTTAGGCTTCAGACAGCGGGTCTACGGCAATCACAGCATGATCCTCCACCCTTAAAGTCAACAGGCCGGCCAGAATCATAGAAATTCCCCCTATGATCAGCGCGTAAATGGGCTCGTCATCAAAAATGCGGTTCACCATGAATCCAAGAATGGTTGCCGCCACCATTTGAGGGATTACGATAAAGAAATTAAATACCCCCATATAGTAGCCCATCTTCTTTGGAGGCAAAGCTCCCGCCAACATAGCATAAGGTACCGAAAGGATACTCGCCCAGGCAACACCCACCCCGATCATGGATACTAAAAGCCAATCCGGGTTGGAAATGAAATAGACTGAAATCAAGCCAAGACCACCGAGTACCAGTGCTAATAAATGGGTGATTTTTCGACTGGTCATTTTGGCCAGCACAGGGAGCAGGAATGCCACCAATGCCGCCACACCGTTATAGACGCCAAAGAGGACAGTCACCCAGTCCGCTCCGTCATTGTAAACTTGAGAGGTGGGATCCGTGGTCCCATAAATATGGCCGGTAACCGCCTGGGTGGTGTAGATCCACATTGAAAACAAGGCAAACCAGGAGAAAAATTGGACCGAAGCGAGTTGCTTCATGGTTTTGGGCATGTAAAGCAGGTCTGTCATAATCACGACAAAACCATTTTCAACATTCCGGCTCCGCACCGCGGCGGCAAGCATAAAAAGCACCCCGATCAGTCCAATTCCCACAGTGAGGATGTAAAGCTCCTTTTGCAGATTAAAATAGTACGGAAAAAAAGTAGCCACTATCCCCACCAATATCATTACAACGCCATAGGATCGCAATTTGGAAACCCTGAGGGATTCCCCTTCAGCGGTCAGGGAAGGGGTTTCGCGCTGTTGGTTTTCTGCAAAGGCATCCAATTCTTCCGGGGTGTATTCCCTGGAGCGGAAAACCGTCCATAAAACCGACAGTAAAAAGACCGCGGCACCCACATAGAAAGACCATTTGACAGAATCAGGGATAACACCTTCGGGGGCTGTATTGCTGATTCCAAACCAATTGGTAAAAACATAAGGCATCACCGAGCCCACCACGGCACCAATACCGATAAAAAAGCTTTGCATCGCAAAACCAAGGGTGCGTTGTTCAGAAGGAAGGTTGTCCCCGACGAAGGCCCGGAAGGGTTCCATAGAAATATTGATCGAGGCATCCATGATCCAGAGCATTCCTGCAGCCACCCATAAGGACGGTGAATTCGGCATGATACACAACGCAATGGAAGCGAGAACTGCCCCTACCAGGAAATATGGGCGGCGACGTCCCAGGCGAGTCCAGGTCCGGTCCGAGAAATAACCGATGATGGGTTGCACGACCAGTCCCGTCACAGGAGCCGCAATCCAGAGAATGGGTATACGCTCCACTTCAGCTCCAAGGGTTTCAAAGATTCGTGAGGTATTGGCGTTTTGTAGGGCGAATCCGAATTGGATTCCCAGAAATCCGAAGCTCATGTTCCAGATCTCCCAAAAACTCAGGTTGCGTTTCTTCATGGGTATGCTCAGATAAGTTTGGTATGGGAATCCGCTGGCGACTCCGGAATAAATATAGTATTTTTCAACTCAGAAGAATTTGAGAACCCGGGACTGGTTTTCCTATTCGCGACCGTTAAACGGCCTAAGTCATTGATAATAAACAACATAATTCCTTTACTCTTTTTTTGGAACGCTTTTTGAAACCAGGAAAGAAGAAAATAAACTCGCGACTTCTTAATTAACTTAAAACTACATACCATGAAAAATTTAGGACGCTTTTTTACAGTTTTAATCGCCTTGATAAGCCTTTCTGCTTGTGAAGGACCTACCGGACCCCCCGGACATCCCGGATTTGACGGACTCGATGGCCAGGACGGCCTTATCGGGACGGTCTACGATATCGTCGGGGATTTCAACCCGTCAAACGACTATACCCTTTTTTCCGTGTTTTCGGAGGATGTCCCTGGGCTTGAGGTTTTTGAAACAGATGTGGTGCTGGTCTACATTTTATGGGACCAGATCGATGATCCTACGGGTCCCATTGATATTTGGAGGCTGCTGCCTCAAACGCGCCTGTTACAACAAGGGATCCTGCAATACAATTACGACTTCACGTTTGAGGATGTTAGTATTTTTCTGGAATCCGATTTTAACCTGGATTCCCTGGGGCCCGCGTATACAAACGACCAGGTTTTCCGGATTGCCATCCTTC
>NZ_JBAVZJ010000609.1:0-3223 GCF_049588695.1 Robiginitalea sp. | reverse complement strand
GGATATAACAGCAGGGTCGCCGATAGCCTGAAAAGGGCACACCCCGGGATCCGAACCCTGGAATACCAACCCGGGCAGCTCCTGGAACCCAACCCTTCATTTACCTCTGCTATCGTCCTGGGGTATGGGTTGGCATCCTATGACCTGTGGCAGGCAGTAGGGCGCAAGATGACATTCCTACCTGCGGAATCCCCTGCCGGAATCAGCCGTTTGAACCCTACGGCTGACGGGGTATTGGGAAGGAAGGTTTCCATAAATGGGGTTTACAACAACCCGGTTGAAGGGCACCGGCTCCTGCTCAGGGACCCGGGGGGAAACCCCAGGGACTCTGCCGTGATGCCCCGGGGATCGCAATGGGCATTCCGGTTGGAATCCGTGCCAAAGGCCCCGGGAAACCTGACCTACCTCCTGGAAGAACAGGACAGCAGCGGGCAGGTGGTCCGTACCGATCCAGTTCCCTTGCGGATAAGGCGTCCCAGCCCCATGCGTATACTGATCCTCAATACCTTCCCAACTTTTGAGACCCGGTACCTGAAAAACCTCCTGGCCGAGAAAGGCAATGAAGTGGTAGTCCGCAGCCAACTGACACGGGGGGCTTATAAATTCGAATACCTCAACAGGAAAGCACAGCCCGTGTACCAGCTTTCCGGGGAGAACCTGAAGGAATTTGACCTGCTCATCTCTGACGCCGCCTCCTACCTTGGTCTGGGGGCTTCCTCCCGTGCCGCCCTGCGCAAAAGCATAGAGGAATCAGGATTGGGTCTTTTAATCCAGGCTGACGCGCGATACCTGGGCCTCCCTGAGGATCAGGCCTTCTTCGGTTTTCGACAGGATAGGCGTACCAGCTGGGACGCCGGGTATGACAAGGGGCTGGTCCTTGAGAAATATCCTTACGCCTTCTCCATGGACTTTCCCATCCAGCCTATAGTGTTGCCCAACGGAAAACAGGTAGGTGCCTATCGTCCAATGGGGGAAGGAAAAGTAGTGACCACCCTCCTTAAGGATACCTATCAATGGGTCTTGCAGGGCAAGGCGGAAGCCTACAGGGAGCTGTGGACGGTGCTGCTCAGCCAGGCGGCCGCAGAGAACAAAGCTCCAATCGCCTGGGAAGCCAGAACCGGCCTTCCGAGGCAGGATGAGCCCTTTGAATTTAGAATCCGTGGGGCACTCCCTGATCAGGAGGTTAAAAATGAACGAGGGCTCCGGCTCCCCCTGATCCAGGATTTGTGGAACCCAACCCTTTGGAAAGGGAGGGACTATCCGGAAAGATCGGGATGGAACCACCTTCGGTTCGCTTCGGATTCCCTTCCGGATTTTCCCTATTACGTCTATGGGGAAGAAGATTGGGAAGTTTTAGGCATCCAAAGTACTCTGAAAGCCAATCACCGTTTTTTCCGGGGGATACCCGAATCCGACGTTATCTCGGAGGGCCTGGTCCCGGTTTCTCCTCTCTGGTTTTATGCGCTATTCCTGGCGAGTATGGGCTGGTTGTGGCTCGGGCCCCGGCTGAGGGGTTAAGAATCCGTTCCCAGAACCTGTGGACAAGATCCAAGGTCATTAAAATATTGGGAAGGTGCATCCCTTCTATCTCCTACTTGTGTTCTCCTACTGAAGCTTCATCCCAAAATCGCGCTCCACAGAGGCGTACCACTCTTCGTCGCTGACGGCATTCCAATCCACCCATTGCTCATCGGTCATGGAACCTCTCCACGCGATAAAAGGAAGGGCATCCGGCCCAACAGGGTACCTCAGGGTCCAGCTGTCGCTTTCGGTTACTTCCAGAATTTTATCTGCGACCATAGAAGGTGGTGTTGGTGTTTTCAAAGCCGCGGAAAAAAGTGCTGCCTGCCGCTTTGAGTTCGGATAAATGGAGGCCCCGTCTACCGCAATATCATGTGCCATCTGGGTATTGATGATACCGGGCTCCACAATAGCTACCTTAATATTGAAAGGCTTTACCTCCTGCGCCAAAGCCTCACTGATCGCCTCCAGGGCGTGCTTACTCGCCGCATAGGCTCCCAGGGGGCTGTTGGCAATATGGCCCGAGACAGACGCTATATTGATAATACATCCTTTTCTGTGTTCCCGCATTTGAGGTAAAAATGCCTTAGTACACCGAAGGACACCCAGGTAATTGGTGTTCATAATCGCCTCAAAATCGGCGATATCCATTTCTTCGACCGAACCGTGGCGTTCAATACCCGCGTTATTAACAAGGACATCTATAAAACCCGATTCCTCGAGTATTTTAGAAGTGCACGTTTGCACGGAGTCGTCAGAATCCACATCCATAGTGCAAATCACCATATCCAGGGATTCCTCTGCAGCCTGACGGGCAAGGGCAGGCGCGTTTTCAGGGTTGCGCATCGTGGCAAAGACCTTATACCCCGCTCGTGCAAATGCCAAAGCCGTTTCCAGACCTATCCCTTTACTGCATCCGGTAATCAGTACTTTTTTCATAATATCCTGGTGTTAATGTTTTCCGTTATTTCCATCTGTAGCCTCCCCTTCCGATGCTCTTATCAGACATAACTGTCGTTGTATAAAACAGTCCCAACCTCCAGAGTATTTTCGTGGTTGAAGGCTTCCTGTTTTGTCTAATATTTAGCCTTTACTGTTAAACATTTCACAATGATGTAATAAAAGAACCCTTTCTGCGTCTACTATACTGCTAAAGGCCCATAAGGGTTTCGCACAACACTAAAAATACAACAATGAAAGATACAAAAAGACAACACCCGGATACCGGCACAACGGCCGACAGGCCGCTGACCCGCCACGCGAGTTGGAGGAATCACCGAAGACATGTTCTGATTAAACCGTTTCGGTTTGCTTAAAAAAAGAAAAAGGAGGGCTAAAGTCCTCCTTTTTTTATCCCTCTGATACATCAGGAACGAGGGGTGACCAGCCCGATCTGGTATACACCCCAGTAAACCATAGTTTTTGTTATTAAACATAAGGCTGACTCCACAAGTTTTATGGGGTCAGCTTTTTTTACTCCCATAAGGGTGCTCCAAAGCCATTTTAAACGCGTGTATGGAGAAAGTACTATCTTGGGCCCCTTAATCTTTGGTGTAATTGCCTTTGCCGCTTATGGAATCAAATAATGAATACGCCCTGATCACCGGTGCCAGCCTCGGTATCGGGCGCGAAATAGCCAAAGAATTCGCCAGAAGGAAAATCAATACGCTCCTAATTGCTCTGGATACCCCGGATTTATATG
>NZ_JBAVZJ010000608.1:0-1873 GCF_049588695.1 Robiginitalea sp. | reverse complement strand
AAGGCTCTTTTTGTAGGAGTTTGTTTGCTGCTTTTCCTTCTTTACTCCTGGTAAGGAATACAGGCTGAAGGGCTTTTTTGGAGATTCTGTTGTTTTTTTGGATCCAAAATAACCTTTAGCATCATCTTTGATATTCCCTTTGAGGGAATTTTTCCCTCAAATAGAAAAAGCGATCAAAGATGAAAAAATTAGGCCTTATTCTCTTTCTTACTGGAATGCTCCAGAACGGATTTTCACAGACAAAAAATTTTATTGATCAGCCCTACCTCGAGACATCCGTGGAAGTAGACACCTTGGTTACTCCCAACCGGATTCACCTGGGGATCCGTCTAATGGAAAGCGACTCCAAAGGCCGTATTTCCCTGGAGATCCTTGAACAGCAAATGGGAGAAAAGCTCAGCGCACTGGGAATTGATCTCGACAAACAACTGACGGTTTCAGATCTGGGGAGCGAATTTCATAAGTACTTCCTGCGTAAGGAAGATATTGTAAAGGAGAAGGCTTTTGAATTGGTCCTTTACGATGCGGGGACCACCGCCCGGGTCTTGTATGAACTTGAAAAAGCCGGGATTTCAAATATTCAGCTTCTGAAAACAGATTATGAGGATATGGAATCCCTTAAGGATATCCTCAGAGTTCGCGGGATACAGAAGACCAAAAGACAGGGAACTATGATGGCCAATGCTTTAGGTCAGTCTCTCGGGTCAGCACTGCATATAACGGACCGGGGATTCAGTGTTTATAATAAATCGATGGAACGGGGTGCGGTACTCAGTATGTCAGACGAGAACCAGGAACAATACGTACCATTACCGGCCGAATTTGACAAAATTCGCATACAGGTAACTGTCAGCGCCAAGTTTAAATTGGAGTAGCCCATTTTATGGTTCCAAGGGCCCGGTGTTTACGGTAGTGCGGCCGTTCGATAAAAGACTGCCCTTTGAACGGCCTGTAGGAACCATGTGTTTAAAACTTGCTTTGTATTTTTAGGATATGCGGAATTTACTCGTTTGTATGGCCCTCAGTATTCTTTTTTCGGGTTTTGGGCGCGCTCAGGACCTTCGGCCGCTGAAATGGCAAAACCGGGTACTCCTGCTTTATACAGATAGCCTGGTGCACCCGCAGTACCAAAAAATGGAGGAAGCTCTCCTCAAAGGGGAAAAAGCCGTGGGTTCACGTAAACTTGTAGTATATACTATTATGGGTCAGCAGGTATCCCGCGGGTTGCCTGCTCGGACCTGGCAGGATAACCTCCCCTTGCGGGAAGCAAGCCAAAACCTCGATAAGGGTTTTGGATTGGAATTAATCGGTCTTGATGGAGGGGTGAAGTACCGTTCGACCTCGGCGGTACCCCTGGAGGAACTTTGGACTCTTATTGATGGTATGCCTATGCGCCGCGCGGAACTGAAGAATCAGGGCAAGCTCTGAGCGGCTTTCGGGTTTCCTGTTGGCTTATTGCATGAAAAACGAGTAAATTGAATGTGGGGGGTACCCCCTGTGAACGAATTACGCTTTATTCAAAGCCCCATGTGCTACGACATTAAAACAAGCCTCGAAACACAGATGAAGCGTGCCGTACGTCGTGGGGATTACGAGGCTGCTGAACAAATTCGGGAACAGTTGCTGCCCTTTACCGACCTGCCCTTGTATCACGCCTCCGGATTCAGTCACCCAAGGATGCTTATTTATACCGATACCGATCCGGAATTTCCTTCGGTAGCTACCTGGGGCCTGGTTCCCCATTGGGTTAAGGACAAAAGGCAGGGTCTGAGCCTGTGGAATAAAACACTGAACGCACGGGGGGAAACCATATTTGAAAAGCCTTCTTTCAGGAAGGCTGCAAAAAACAACCGCTGCCTTATTTATATAGATG
>NZ_JBAVZJ010000607.1:0-7272 GCF_049588695.1 Robiginitalea sp. | reverse complement strand
TTTTTCGCAAGGGTATCCAACTGGCCAATGGCCTGAACAACCGCATCAGGCAGTGTATATCCTTTTTCACGAATAGAGATTGTATCGGGTATTTTACCGGATCCTGTTTCAATCACCTGCTGGGCTTCCTCATAGGCAAGGCGGTGATCCGAATGTGTTACCGTTCGGCCAAACCACTGTTTTTGTATACGGACTTCCCCGTCTAATTCAAAAACAGCTGAAAAGGTGAGTTTATCTTCTTTAGGACGCAGGGAGCACGCGTTATTGGAAAGGACTTCAGGTAACATAGGGACTACCCGGTCAACCAGGTATACACTGGTAGCCCTGTCGTAGGCCTCTTCCTCTAATATAGTGTCGGGAAGGACGTAATGGGATACGTCCGCAATATGGATGCCCACTTCAAAGTTCCCATTTTCAAGCGTTCTGAAGGACAGGGCATCGTCAAAATCTTTGGCATCCTTCGGATCTATGGTAAAAGTGAGGATGTCCCGCATATCCCTGCGTTTATCTATTTCCTCCTGATAAATACGCGTATCGAGTTGGTTTGCATAGTGCTCCACCTCCAAAGGAAACGAGTACGGTAAACCGTATTCGGCAAGGATAGAATGCATTTCCGTATCGTGTTCTCCGGGTATTCCCAGAACTTGGGTCACCCGCCCATAAGGGCTGTCTGCATCGTCCGGCCAACTCTCTAAGGAAACCAGGACCTTTTCGCGGTGTTTGGCATTGGACAACTGGTCCAGGGGAACGAAGAAATCGGTATACATACGGGAGTCCGAAGGGCGGACAAAAGCAAAGGTTTTGTAGAGATCCACAATACCCACAAAAGCAGTCTTATGACGCTCGAGAATCCGCGTTATTTTTCCTTCTTTACGGTTTCCCTTTTTCTTTTGGAATAACTGCACCTCGACCGTATCCTTGTGAAAAGCTTTATTAAGGTTAGGAAAACTGACGAATATATCGTCCTCTAGTTCTTCTGTGGTTATATACGCATTTCCCTGGGTGTTCACATCTACCTTCCCGGTATATACTTCAGGAACATAGAGGGCTTTATACTTGCCCGTGGATACCTCCAGGATTCTTTTTTTCTCCCCGAGTTCAGAAAGTCGTTTAATTAAAAAATTACGCCCCTCTGAATCTGTTATCCCGAGCTTAGATGCAATTTGTTTATAGTTGAAAGGTTTTGTGGGTTCCGCCTCCAGTACGGTAAATATCCCTTTGGTGATTTCGTTTTTAAAATGGTTTTTCGCCCGCTTTTTCTTCTTCGACATCCACGATTTAGTTTGAAGCAAAATTACGAATTATTCTTGCGGCAATTCGGAATCAATTCTATTCAGGGAATTATTAACTAATCAACAGCTTATATTATTTTATAATGTTTATTATTTAATTAAAAGAAAATATGATCATTATGATAGCTTGTGAATAGCGGTATAAAAAATACAGCAGATAGTTGCATTTCTTGTTATAAAGGAAATATTGACAAGAACTGATTATATAAAGAATCAGTGAATCAATACATTAAAACCTTTATCAACATACCCTTCCTGGAGAAGTGAACATTAAAATATGAACAAATAAAACAATATTTAAGGTTCATATCCCACGTGGAAATGTCAGTAAGTCATGAAGCTATTTTTATAAATACCATTTGCTATTTGCACCTGTAAATCGTAATGGGGTATTCATCCGGTTTATACAAGTAGAATCCTTTAATTGTTATTGACCATTTATAAACAATCTCTTAAAACCGCAGGGGCTGCAATCCCTTTGTTTTGGTATTTCTGAATTCGTGAAATGTTCATTAAATTTAATAAAGGGGATTCCTGAAGAGGTTTGTACCTTTATATCAAATCCTTAAATAAGGCAAAATGAATATTTCTATCGGCAATGATCACGCGGGTACCGAGTACAAATTAGCCATCGTTGGATTATTAAAATCAATGGGCTATGAGGTGACTAACAGGGGAACAGATAGTTCGGATAGTGTGGATTATCCGGATTTTGTCCATCCGGTATCGGAAGACGTAGCCCGGGGTGACTCAGATTTTGGAATTATTATTTGTGGGAGTGGCAATGGTGCGGCCATGACGGCAAATAAGCACCAAAAAATCCGGGCGGCACTATGTTGGAATAAAGAATTGGTTGTTTTAGCCAGAACCCACAACGATGCTAATGTTCTCAGTCTACCTGCGAGGTTTATCGCCATTCCCCAGGCACTGGAAATGGTTAAAGTGTTTTTAAAAACCGAATTTGAAGGCGGCAGACATGCCCGCAGGGTAGAAAAAATACCATGCGCATAGTTTTGCCCGACTTTTACGATTAAGCTAGCCAATACGCCGATGGGCCATACACACCATCACCACAACCACCACAGTCACGACCTCAAAGGAAGGAACCTGTTCATTTCCATAATCCTCAATGTGGTCATTACCCTTGCCCAGGTCATTGGGGGTATTATTTCAGGCAGCCTGGCCTTGTTGTCAGATGCGGTTCACAACCTCAGCGACGTGATTTCCCTGATAATAAGTTATGCCGCAAATACCCTCGCCCATAAGCAGGCTTCCACCAACAAGACTTTTGGCTATAAACGGGCGGAGATTATTGCCGCCTTCGTCAATTCGGCAACCCTTATCATCGTAGCCGTCTTTCTGATAAAGGAAGCCATTGAGCGGTTTTTGGACCCCCAGGGGGTGGGGACGGGTATTGTAATTGCTATGTCGGTACTCGGGATCCTCGTCAATGGGTTTAGTGTACTCTTGTTAAAATCAGATTCGGACAGGAATATGAATATGCGCTCTGCATATCTGCATTTGTTT
This sequence comes from Robiginitalea sp., assembly GCF_049588695.1. Lineage (GTDB taxonomy): Bacteria > Bacteroidota > Bacteroidia > Flavobacteriales > Flavobacteriaceae > Robiginitalea. Next base: position 4,453 of record NZ_JBAVZJ010000607.1, on the reverse strand, counting down.
ACAGATATGATGGCTTCTGTAGCTGTGCTTGTGGGGGGAATTCTGATGTATTTTTTCGGTTGGTTCTGGATCGATCCCTTACTGACTCTGATAATAGCCCTGTATCTTATTTATATGGGATACGAGCTTTTGAAAAATTCCACGAGGGTACTTATGCTTTTTACCCCTGCCAGCATAGAGGTTAAGCAGATTGTAAAGGCCATATGCGCACTGGGCCCCATTGAGAATGTGCATCACGTCCACATCTGGCAACTCAATGAGGATGAGTTGCATATGGAAGCCCATATCGATTTTAAGGAGGATATCGCCTTATCTGAATTCGATAAGATCCTGGTGGACATTGAAAAACTCGTTTATGAGGAGTTCGGCATTAACCACGTTAATATTCAGCCGGAATTCGAAAAGTGTGACAGTAAGAATATAATTGTTCAGGATTGAAATGCGAGTAGAAATAAAACCGTTTAGTGGGCTGAATCTTCAGGAACTCTATGCCGTACTTAGGTTGCGTTCAGAGATATTTGTGGTCGAACAGCAATGCATTTATCTGGACATGGACGGGAAGGACACTCAGGCCCTGCATGTGCTGGGATGGAAAGGAAGTGAATTGTGCGGGTATTGCCGTGTGTTCCGGCCGGGAGATTATTTTAAAGAAGCGAGTATTGGAAGGGTGGCTGTACCTTCGCAGTTCAGGGGTAACGGATACGGGGCGCAACTAATGGAATTTACCATACAGGCGATAGAAAAAGAAATAGGGGACTGCCCGATTGCCATTTCTGCCCAGGCCTATCTTCAACGCTTTTACGAAGAATTGGGATTTAAACCCGAGGGGGAATTATACAAGGAGGACGGGATACCACATATTCGAATGGTATTGACGGCCCAATAATCTACCCAATGCGAAAACCTCAGGTAATTTTGATAGGATCTTTACTTCCGAGGTTCAATTCATTCAACATGGTATCGGTAAACTTGTAGTGTCCCCGAAATGTAATGATTCTAAAGCGCTCGGATTTCATACGGCTGAGGGTATCCAAAAAGAGCCATTTTGACTTTAGAAGGGTAGGTTTCTCAGACTTTAAACTCAGGTCAAAAAAATAGTTCACACCGTTCTTTGACGCAGTAATATCAGGGGTTACGGAGTTCCCTGAACTCTTTTTGAGATAGGACTTTGGGCTTTCATATCCTGTCATATCCACCTTGATATCTCCAAACCCACGAGCCTCAAGATGCTCTACTGATTTTTGAAGGAGGTCCTGATTCTCCTTTTTTTCCATTTTTATCATGTCATAAGATAAAAAAAAACAGCGGATTACCAAATATTAAGGCTGGATTAACTCATAATTAATTCTTTAAAAATCAGTCCTTTATTTGAATTTCAACCACCTTTCCGAGACGAATGGATGCGTCTGCTGCGAGTACAATTTTTAAGCTGTTTACCGCATCCTTTAAATGATCGTCCAGATCCAACCCTTCCCGGATCGCATTTAGAAAGAATTCCTGCTCGAGACGACAGAGGCCGTCGTGGTCAGGTTCATTCTCGATTTGTATAAAGGCATCCGGGTGTAAAAACCGCCCTTCCCCATCGACAATATTATAATGTCTTTGCAGAACGCCGGTTTTCGTATGCCCTTCTATATCGTCGGATTCCCCTTCGGGAACTTCCGAAATAGACACAGAACCCTCAGGGCCGATAACATCTTTAATAAAAAACGCAGTTTCGCTCATCATAGGCCCCCAGCCGGCCTCGTACCACCCGATAGAACCATCGTCAAAGCGCACCTGTAACTGCCCGTAATTGTACATCCCTTCCGGGATTTCGTCTGTCAGCCGGGCTCCTATGGCCTGGACGCTTACCGGTCGGGCCCCGGTCATCATACACATGATATCCACATAATGGACACCGCAGTCCACCAAAGGCGACATACTGTTCATAAGTTGTTTATGGGTGTGCCATTGCAGTCCGGAACTCTGCTGGTTCAGGTTCATGCGCATCACCAGGGGTTTTCCCAATTTCTGAGCGATTTGTACAAACCGCATCCAGGCCGGATGCACCCTGAGGATATACCCGACCATCAATACCTTCCCTTTTTCGTGTGCAAGTTCCACTAATTCTTCAGCCGCCTCAACAGTGGTGGCGAGGGGTTTTTCCACAAAGACGTGGCAGTTTGCCTCGAGGGCTTCCCGGACTAACGGGGCGTGGGAATCCGGATAGGTATTAATAGAAACTGCATCTACCTCCGAATTTTCAAGGGCTTCCTGCAGACTCGAAAACGTGGGATAACCCCCTAAAGCATCCGAGAGACGCTCCCTGCTTTCTTCAGACCGACTCACCAACCCGGCAATGTCAAAATCCCTTAATTCACAGTAGGCGCGCGCATGGCTGCTTCCCATATTGCCACAACCGACCACGAGTATTTTAACAGGTTTGTTCATAATTTGAGTGCAAAAGCGATGATTTTATTACCCTTGGGGGTCCCTAATTTTTCTCCCCCGCAGGCCAGGGCAATATACTGAACCCCGCCCACCTCGTAGAGGGCCGGAGTCGCAAAAGCGGGAGCGGGAAGCCGGTATTCCCAAAGGAGTGCTCCGGACCGGCGATCAAACGCCCTGAAATATCCGTCTTTGGTCGCGGCGATAAACAACAGGCCGTTTTCGGTGATTACCGGCCCCCCGTAATTTTCAGTTCCCGTCGGGTTCCCGTCAGGAGTTTCAATGCCCGGAGTATCCCCAAGGGGAACACTCCACAAATACTCCCCTGAATTCATATCTATAGCATGGAGCGTCCCCCAGGGCGGCGTTATGGCGGGATGCCCGTCAGCGTCGAGAAACTTCGAATATCCCGTATGCTGATAGGGTACAGCAGGGGCCGCTGTATCCGGGGGCAGGGCTTCGGACACTTCGGTTTTACCCATTACCTGTGAGTCTGTTTCCTGATTCAGGAGAAAACGAAGAAGGGCCTTTTTCTCAGTAGCCGAAATTTGAGGAAACCCGGGCATCATTCCTTTCCCGCGTACGAGCAGCGCCTCGAGTTCGTTCGCCGTTATCCGACCCTCCAGCTCGAGCAGGGAGGGAAACCCGCTGGCCGGAACCCCGGAACGGTCGCTTTGATGACAGACGACGCAGTGTTTGTTGTAGACCGACTCCCCGGGGCTGCTATAATTCACTTGATTTACGGGAGCCATCTGAAGAAACCAGGGCATTTCGTTGGAGTTTACATACAAAACCCCCTTGTCCGGGTCTGCTCCGGCACCCCCCCACTCGGCGCCCCCATCGTAACCGGGTAAAAGCAAAACCGGATCCTTCCCGGGAGGGCGGTATTCCCTTTTATCCGCGCTTAAGAATATGCCTTTTAATTCCTCCCGGTTGGGGGCAAATGGACTGATATCACTGGTGTCCAGCATATGGGCCTGGCGGGCAAAAGGTTTTGGTTTTTTAGGAACAGGCTGGGTGGGCCAGGCCGTTTCTCCATTGAGATCGGAACCTGGGAAAGGCCGCTCTTCAATTTCAAAGAGGGGCTCCCCGGTAATGCGGTTAAACAGGAAGACATACCCCTGTTTTGTGACCTGAGCGACTGCGGGAACTTCTTTCCCATCCCGCGTTACGGTCAACAGGTTTGGGGGGGCAGGAGGATCCCGATCCCAAAGGTCGTGATGTACAAATTGAAAGTGCCATTTGTAGGCTCCGGTGTTTGCATCCAGGGCCAGCAGGCTGTTGGCAAACAGGTTTTCTCCTATGCGATCCCCCCCATAAAAATCAGGGGCTGCTGAACCCGTGGGGATATAGAGTGTTTCCAGTCCGCCATCGACGGCCATTCCGGCCCAGTTATTGGCTCCGCCCACCGTCGCGTTGAGATAGGTCTGAGGATCTTCCCAGGTCTCATGCCCGGGCTCACCCGGATGAGGGATCGTGTGAAATACCCATTCCAACTCGCCGGTTCTTACATTAAAGGCCATGACATCTCCGGGAGCCGCCCCGACCGTTTCGGCCACGCGAAGGGGCATGATGATCAGGTTTTTATAAATGGCGCCTGGCGTATTTGAAATCACAAATTTGGAACGGGCAGACTCGGGCATTCCGGAGCGCAAGTCGATTTTGCCCCCCGCCCCAAAGGATTGGACAGGTTCCCCGGTAAGGGCATTCAGGGCGTAGAGTTCCGGCCCTACGGTATAAAAGATGCGTTTGTCTTTCCCTTCCGACCAGTAGCTCACCCCACGGCTTGTGGAGGCTGCCTCATTCAGGGCATCTCCAAAGACCCAAAGGGCCTCCCCGGTTCGCGCATCCAGCGCAAAAGCTCGCAGGGAGGCCGACACCCCGAAGAGGATGGAATCCACAACAATCGGGTTCATTTGCATCTGACCGGAATCCTGCAGGGCGTGTTCCCAGGCTAGGGTTAAGGAACCGACGTTCTCAGGGGTAAAGGCATTGAGCGTACTGAAATGTGAGCGGCCCGGAT
>NZ_JBAVZJ010000606.1:0-2072 GCF_049588695.1 Robiginitalea sp. | reverse complement strand
TATTTACAACTAGTTGACCATTTATTTATTGTGCGATCACATGGGTTGCTTTCTCCTGCGTCAAAAGAGACCAGACAAGGCCCGTTCCTGCAAAGAGAACTGAATCTTTTTTTAACTGATTGCCAATGCTTTATATATAGTTCTGAAACTCGAATTATTCCAATAAAAACTTTTGTAGTTCCATAAATTTCTATGGTTTCCATTTAGGGTTAAAAGTGTCAAAGGACTTTCATCATTCATTACGTCTCCAAAATTCTCCAATACTTATTGTTAGAAAGAAGATGGTTCTGTCATACAGTACTATGAGCGTGTTTGTAAAGGGCTCGCCGGCGCCTTCCAGAAACCGTGTCGATGCAGAGCAGGTGATGGAAGCGGATCTTCTCCGTAAATGGACACCTGTTCCTTCAGGCACATTTTCGGGGTCCACTCCTGACGGATATGGTGTGATTTGGCACTAGAGGTTGCAGTTCATCGAAAACACAGAATGCGGTTCATCGAAAAACAGGTCCCGGAGACAGGAAAATACTTTATTTCATTGTTTTATTGTAAATCCCCAAAAATTAAAACCTAAATTTTTTAAAATGAAAGCACCTACTTTAAGCACAATTTTGATGGCCCTCACCCTTCTTCTATGGGGCTGTTCCGATGGAGACGACAACCTAAAGACCACTGGAAGGCTCAATGTATTTCTGGTGGATGCCCCCTTTCCCACCGACCAGGTAGCCGAGGCCAACGTGACTATTTTCAAGATAGAAGCCCGCCTGGCAGACAGGGAGTCCGAAGGAGATTCGGATTCCATGGAAGACGGAGATTCGATGGGAGGATTTGTCACTTTGTCCGAGGATGAGATCGGTCCGGTAAACCTTTTAAATCTCATAGACGGCGCCTCCGAGCAACTGGTAGATGCCGAGATACCTGCTGGCACCTATGATTTGATCCGCGTTTATGTAAAAGGGGTAAATGTAATAATGAATGAAGCTGCTGGTGGCGAAACCTACGAATTGAAAGTCCCCAGCGGAGCCCAGAGCGGGATCAAGGTCTTTATGGACCCGCCGCTGCAGGTAGCTGGAGGTCTCAGCGAGGATCTTATTCTGGATTTTGACGTTAGTAAGAGTTTTGTTCCTAAAGGCGGCAATGTTAACAACCCCGAAGGAATCTTTGGATTTAATTTCACCCCGGTGATCCGGGGAAGTAATATGAGTACCGCAGGGTCTATTACAGGTACCGTAAATGGTGAAGTTGAAGGTGGAGATCCTGTTGCGTTGACCGGTGCCGCGGTTACGCTCTACACCAGTGATGGTGCCGAAATTACCACTACATTTTCCGGAGTGGAAGGTGGATACAGCTTTGTGGCTCTTGATCCCGGTATCTACCGTTTAGAAGTAAGCCTGGCCGGGTATGAACCTCAGTCTGTGGACGGGGTTGATGTTGTGGTCGGCAACGATATCACTCAGGATTTTGTCCTGGTTGCAGTACCCGAGACCAACACGGGAGACTAATACAATTGATTCCTTTTTTTGACATCCTGGGGTGTGGTCTTTTAGGCCGCACCCTTTTTTTTAACTGGATGTAACCCCGCAACCAATGCGTCCATTAATGGTATAAAGACTCAATATGGAAAAGAGCTAGATTGGGTAAATGAATTTAAGGATACCTTTAATTACTCTTATAATGACCTCACTAAAACATACTTTAAAAACTAATTTATGAAGCTAGTAGACCTTGAAGAAACAGTGAAGAAGGTGTTTTATAATATTATCACTGCCTATAATATGAAGCTTCATCGCAATAAAGATTCTTTAGAGCTATCTAATTCAAATTGCAGGATTACAATGGAGACCCACAGAGGAGAGCTATATTTTTTTCTATACATGACAAGGTATGATAACCTGAAAGTGTCTCCTTTCTTATGGGGAATAATTGTTAATGATCTTGATAAAAATGGTATTATCTTGGATTTCAAAGCGCCCTACGCATCTACATCTGAATCAATTCTCTATCATCTTTGTAAGGTAAAGTCTCAATGTGATCTATTCTGCAAAAAGCTGTTTGATGGTTCCGTTTCTGATTCC
>NZ_JBAVZJ010000605.1:0-2618 GCF_049588695.1 Robiginitalea sp. | reverse complement strand
GGTTGGAGCCTTCTACTGACACGTGTGGAGAAATCAGACAGAGGGAGGGGGGCGCCCAAATAGGGGCTCCCAGGCCAATCGCTCCTTTGGATTGGAAAGATAATCGGTGAGTATTGGATTTTGATCCGATTCGGTTGGGGTAAAAACCAGGTGTGATACCGTGGCGGGCTCAAAGGGAGTGCTCTGTAAAACCAGGGCATAATCACACCATTCACAGGTAACCTGATCGTTATCCTGCTCATGGGAGAGGGCATGGAATTCAAGGCCTTTGGATCCCAAAAAAAGGCTTAGCAAGAATAGAGCGGTAAAGAGTCGCTTTGCACTTTTCTGCATAAAGCGAAATTACACGTTTAGATTCGGTTCTGGTGTTAATAAAATGTGAACGACCTGACCGGTAATCCGGCATCGCCCCCTTTGGCGGGAATTGACGCTCCGACGGATTCAGTTTGTCATAACGACATTCAGGCTGAATGAATATCTTTGAACACACTATCGGATCAATTCCCTATGAAATCAGGAAATAATGGCGTTCTATAAACTGCTGATAAATCTATTGCTTCTGGCTATTTGTATTTCGTCCTGTTCTGCCCAGTCCAGACTGGAGTCCGGGGAGCGGGAAGTTGTGGTTTCCGAAACCCTGGAGTATTATCTCTACTTTCCCCCGGATTACGAGCCGTCGTCCGGGGCCAAATTTCCGCTCTTGTTATTCCTGCACGGGGGAGGGGAATCAGGAGGAGCTTTGGATTTGCTGCAGAAGAATGGTCCGCCAAAGCTATTGGCGGAAGGGAAAGACTTTCCGTTTTTAATCCTGGCACCCCAGAACCCGCACAAACAAAAATGGTGGAATGTTCGGGCGGTGATGAAGCTGTTGGAAAGTGTTGTAGAAGAAAACCGGGTAGATCCGGATCGACTCTATCTGACCGGTTTGAGTCGGGGGGGCAATGCCTGTTGGGAAATCGCCACACAATATCCGGAAACCTTTGCCGCTATGGCTGTGGTTTGTGGAATGACTCCTTTGCCTTATGCTCATTGGGTTGACAAATCTATGCCCATTCGCGTCTTTCACGGAACCGAGGATCCGGTCATTCCGTTTTCAGAATCTGAAGAAATGGTTCGAAAACTTCGGGAGATGGGTTACAATGTGGAACTTACCGCTTACTCTGGCGTTGGACATAATTCCTGGGAAAAGGCCTATCTTGAAGAAGACCTGTATACCTGGTTTTTAGAACATTCTAAATAGCCCTGTTGTAAGGTCATACATTTCTTTAGATAGACCCAAAGATGTTTCTTACCCCTTAAGCACTTCTCTCGGACAGGGTTTAATCGAGTGGGATTTGTATTTTTGGAACAATTGTAAGCGGACTTCATGAAAAAATGCCCCTTTATTCTCCTGGCGTGCAGTTTTTTGTCACTCCTGATGATTTCCTCCTGTGGGGAGCCCCAAAAGGATAGGGCAGAAGGTAATGCCCTTAGGACTGAAACGAGTCCGTATTTACAACAACACGCATCTAATCCGGTTCACTGGAAGGCCTGGGATGAGTCGATTTTCAAAAAGGCCGAAGCCCAGGATAAGCTGGTGCTTATCAGCATTGGGTATTCCTCCTGTCACTGGTGTCATGTTATGGAGGAGGAGACTTTTGAGAACGACTCTGTAGCGGCATATATGAACGAGAATTATATCAGCGTCAAGGTGGATCGGGAAGAACGCCCGGATGTGGATCAGGTGTATATGACGGCGGTTCAACTGATGACAGGATCGGGCGGGTGGCCCCTGAATGTTATTGTCCTGCCGAACGGCAAGCCCATTTACGGAGGTACGTATCATACACGGGAGCGCTGGCTTCGGGTACTCAATGAAGTACAGCAGCGGTACGAAAGCGATCCTAAGGGACTCTCGGACTATGCCGATCGGGTTGCCCAGGGCATTCAGGAAGTAAATTTGATTCCTGAAAACGAGGCGGAACCCGATCAGAACCCCAAAGCAATCGAAGAAGCTGTGGGCCTTTGGCAATCCAGATGGGACGGCCAGTGGGGTGGAAATGCAGGGGTTCAGAAGTTTATGCTTCCCTGTGACCTCTCGTTTTTGATGACCTACTCACACCTGTCAGGGGATCAGAAATCCCGGGATCATGTGAAAACCACGCTCGACCGTATGGCTCACGGGGGTATATTTGATCAGATAGGCGGGGGCTTTTTTCGATACAGTACCGATACCCGGTGGCATATACCCCATTTTGAAAAGATGCTCTATGACAATGCGCAGCTCCTGAGCATTTACAGCAAGGGATATCAGTTATTTTCGGATAAGGAATACAAAGAAGTAGCTGAGCGTATCCTGTCGTTTTTAATTCGTGATATGAAGGCGCCGGATGGTGGTTTTTACGCTGCCCTGGACGCCGACAGCGAAGGGGAAGAAGGTAAGTTTTATCTCTGGACATCGGCAGAGCTACAGGATGTTGTGGGTAGTGAGTACGAACTTTTGAGCGCGTATTACGGAATTGATCCGGAGATGGTGTGGGAATCCGATTTCTTTGTACCCTACAGAAGGACCTCCGATACAGATTTTGCGAAATCGCAGAAGCTCGAACCCGCCCGGTTAGAGGATTTGAAAAAGACCT
>NZ_JBAVZJ010000604.1:0-4588 GCF_049588695.1 Robiginitalea sp. | reverse complement strand
AAGGCGGGTATCGCCCCGAATTGGGTAGTCGTCAGGGCGCCTGCAGCATTTGCTTTGCGGACCATTTCCATTAGAAATTCAAAATTGCCCATGACTTCTGAAGGATCTTCCAATGCGGAAAGCAGATAGAGCAGACAGCCGATAAACGCATCACCGGCCCCCGTAGTGTCCACCGCATCAACGGCAATACTCGGGATGATCCCATGGCGGGTGCCTGTGCTGAGATAGGTTCCTTCCCTGCCCAGTGTTATCACAATGGTTTCCGTGCCCAGGTTGTGTAGGACTGTACACGCTTCGGTAAGGTCTTCTTTCCCGCTGAGAAGCTGAGCCTCTTCAAGTGAAAATTTACACAGATGCGATTTTTCGATAAATGGAATACATTTTTTGATAAATCCCCCTTCCCTGCGCTTCCATAAATCCTGCCTGAAATTCGGGTCAAAACTGATAAAGGCGCGTTCGGTCAGGCCGTCGAAGAAGTAATGTCCGTATGCAGATTCCAAAGGGCCGCCAAGCAGGGCTGTAGCAGCGCCGAGATGCAACATATTCCCTTTGAATTCAGATTTGATTTTTGGGAGGTACTTCAGTTCCCGATCGGCCCCCCGGCTAAAGACAAAATCCCGCTCCCCATTTTCAGCAATGGAAACAAAGGCCAGGGTAGTGAAGGTATCTGTTTTCTGAAGGTGCCGGGTATCTACCGAACTCTCGATAAGAATCTGTTCCAGGAAATTTCCAAAGGGGTCATCTCCAATACAGCCAATAAAAGTGCTGCTTCCCCCTAGTTTAGAAATAGCACAAGCTACATTGGCCGGTGCTCCCCCTGCTTTTTTTGTAAAAACAGAAGCTTTCCTGAGGTCGCTTCCCTGATTTTCTGCTACAAAGTCGATAAGCAGTTCCCCTATGCAAAAGATTTTCTTCATAGTATTTTTTCTTTGGATGTGCCCCGAAGTCCCCCCTGCAGAATTCCTTTTTTACAATAAAACGACTGCCTAGTATCGCTTGCCTATGAGAATACCAACACGCGGATAGACGTCACTTTGGCCGTCTCCGCTGCTAAAATTTCTGCCAAGCCCGAAAAACACCTCGGCAATCCAATTTCTCTTTGTGATAAACTTACTCCCAACGGCCAAACCCAATCCCGCGCCGAATTTTGTATCTGACTCAAAGGTACGCTCTGAAAAAAAGCCGGCATTGCCTTCCACGAAAAAACCTGAAGCGCGCTTATTGCCAAAATACAATCGGTAATACGGGATGGTTCCAAAGCGATAATCAATGGAATTATCCAGGGCAAACCCCAGGGCTATTCCAAATGCGGAATCGTCTCCCAGGATACGCTCATAGGTAATTTCACCAAACCCCCCCAGTAAATACGCCGCATTGATTTTAAGTTCGTTGTCCCCGGGATAGTCCTGGATGTCTTCCTGGGCCTGAAGGCAGAATCCCTGAGAAATCAGGAGTAAGAAAAATAAAACAAAACACTTCATAAAGGGCTGTTTAAGACCGGTATGGGGCACTATCCCTATTTGCAAAAACTGATGGTTTGAATGGTTTGCCTCGATGTGAATCAGGAAACAAGAGATTACGTCAATTACCGTTTATGAAAAGTAGTCAGAAAACGGTTTTAAGCCAAAAAAAGCAGGATAAATCTCCCTGGTGTTTTTTGCAAATCGACGAGCCGTCGTACCTTTCGGACAAAGTACTTGATGGGAGTACTACGTTTTAGATGCAGGTTATCACAAAGAAAATGAGAACACTGGTTTTTGGGGACATCCATGGAGGCTTGCGCGCTTTGAAAGAAGTGTTGGAAAAAACGAATCCTGCCCCGGAAGACCTTTTGGTATTTCTCGGTGATTATGTAGATGGCTGGAGTGATGCGGCGGAAACCCTGGATTTTTTAATCGAACTGAAGAAGGGGCAAAGATGCCTGTTCCTTCGGGGAAACCACGATCAGCTATGTCTCCAATGGTTAACCTTGGGAGCAGAAAACCCCCTCTGGCTGCAGGCTGGCGGGCTTATGACCCAACAATCCTATAAAGGCGTGGGAACCGCTACGCGAAAGCAGCATATACGTTTTCTGGAATCGCTGGAAGATTACCATCGGGACCAGGACAACCGTTTGTATGTCCACGCGGGATTCACGAATCCCAAAGGGGTCGTGCACGAATACTTTCCCAAAAACTTTTACTGGGATCGAACGTTGTGGGAAATGGCGCTGTCTTTGGATCCCGGACTTTCAAAAGAGGATAGATTCTATCCCACCCGACTGAAGCAGTATAGAGAGATTTTTATAGGACATACCGCCCTTACAAAAATTGGGATTACAACACCACACAAGGCTGGAAATGTTTGGAATATAGATACCGGGGCGGCTCATAGGGGTCCACTATCTGCCCTGGAAGTACAAACCAAAAAGTTCTGGCAGTCGGAGCCGGTGTACCAGCTCTATCCCGGAGAGGTCGGGAGGAACTGAGTTTTCTTCCCAAGCAACCTTCCACAGAACTTCGTATAAAACCAGGGGACTTACTGCAAAATGAGTTCAGGGCAATCTCTCATTTTCGCCAGTCATACAAGGATGTATGCCGCTTATACAAATCCGTTATGAGGTCTTTGAAAAAATTAGGAATTTGCCGTAAAACCGCTTTGAGAGGCCCAATATTTCTTTTTAGCTGAAAAGATTCGTACTCCTACTACAGAGGGCTTTCCATCAAAGGGGATTTTATTTTGGATTAGTTTGGTTAGTTTTTAAAAATCCGTTTTGACCCTCTAAGCAGTCAGAACGGATTTTTTATGTTGTGGTCGGTCGGTTTCAGAAGTCGTCTTGGAAATGACTTCACCTTCGAAAAAACCAGGACTTTACATTGCCCCTTTGGAAACGATCTTGTTACAGGTCGAATTTAATACCCTGTGCAAGTGGAAGGCCTGTACTGTAATTGATCGTATTGGTCTGCCTGCGCATATAGATTTTCCAGGCATCTGAACCCGACTCACGTCCGCCCCCGGTTTCTTTTTCGCCTCCGAAGGCCCCACCTATTTCAGCTCCTGATGTCCCGATGTTCACATTGGCGATTCCACAATCGCTTCCGGCAGCAGACAAAAACGTCTCTGCCTCCCGGAGGCTATTGGTCATAATGGCTGAGGAGAGTCCTTGCTTCACTCCATTTTGCTGGGCAATGGCATTTTGGACTTCTCCCGTGTACTTTAGAAGATATAGTATGGGTGCAAAAGTTTCATCCTGTACAATCTCAAAGTGATTTTCAGCCTCGGCTATAGCTGGTTTTACATAGCAACCACTCTCGTAGCCCTCACCTTCCAGAACCCCTCCGGGCACGAGGAGATTCCCTCCTTCAGCGACCACTTTCTCCAGGGCTTTGGAATACATCTCTACGGCGTCCTTGTCGATCAGGGGCCCTACATGGTTGTTTTCATCCAGGGGGTTGCCAATTTTCAACTGTTTGTACGCTGCTACCAGGGCATCCCGCACCTGATCGTAAATGGATTCGTGAATTATGAGCCTTCTTGTAGAGGTACAGCGTTGGCCACAAGTCCCTACAGCCCCGAAGACCGCCCCGATAATCGTCATTTTGATATCGGCTTCCGGCGTCACAATAATGGCGTTGTTTCCCCCGAGTTCCAAAAGGCTTTTCCCAAGGCGTGCAGCAACGGCCTGAGCCACTATTTTACCCATTCGGATAGATCCTGTGGCAGAAACAAGTGGGATTCGGGTATCGTGGGACATGAATTCCCCGACCCTGTAATCCCCATTGATAAGGCACGAAATTCCTTCCGGCATTCCGTTGGCATGAAAAACTTCTGCAGCGATTTTCTGACAGGCGACACCGCATAAAGGGGCTTTTTCAGAGGGTTTCCAAACGCAGACATCCCCGCATACCCAAGCAAGGGCCGTATTCCAACTCCAAACGGCAACCGGGAAATTAAATGCAGAAATTATCCCGACAACCCCCAGTGGATGGTATTGCTCGTACATGCGATGCTCAGGGCGCTCAGAGTGCATGGTCAACCCGTGCAGCTGCCGTGAGAGCCCTACTGCAAAATCACAGATATCGATCATCTCCTGCACTTCGCCCAGTCCCTCCTGATAGGATTTTCCCATTTCATAGGAAACCAGTTTGCCCAGGGGTTCTTTGAGTTCCCGAAGTCGCTCTCCGAATTGCCGAACGATTTCTCCTCGTTTCGGGGCTGTGACAGTACGCCATATTTTGAAGGCTTCAGTGGCGGTGGTCATGACCTTTTCGTAATCTTCCTTAGTTGTGGATTGCACTTTACCAATCAGGGTGTTGTCCGCCGGAGAGTACGATTCGAGGATTTCCCCATTTGCGAACTGGGATTTCCCAGTGGATGTTCCCGGGTTCAAGTCTTCAATTCCAAGGGTTTTTAAAGCCTGGTCCATTCCAAAATCAAGTGCCACTTCTGCCATAATTCGGTGTGTTTAAAATGTATTGTGAAATTGCTGCAAAATTACAAAATCTCTTGGGGGTAGCCGCAGGAGCATTGTAAAACTTTTTTGAGGATTCGAAATACTTCCGACGAAGTCCGGGGCAGGTTATTGTCCGCTTATATTTGTGTCAGGAGC
>NZ_JBAVZJ010000603.1:0-2039 GCF_049588695.1 Robiginitalea sp. | reverse complement strand
TGTCGAGGGGTACAAAAAACAGCATCTCTGCTTTAATTCCGTTCTTTTGACCTGTTATCCGGCTGTAATTGAGTCCGTGCCGGCACTCGTAATGGTCCAGAGGGGTTTTCATGGGCTTCCAGCCCGGGGACCATTTGGTTTCCCCATCCTGGATATAAAAATAGCGCCCCCCCTGGTCCATAGGAACGTTGTTGTAGCGGTAGCGCGTCAGCCGCCTGAACTTGGCATCTTTGTAAAAACTATACCCTCCCCCCGTATTGGAAATCAGGGAGAAAAAATCCTTGTTGCCCAGGTAGTTGATCCAGGGCCAGGGGGTTTCCGGGTTGGTAATGACGTATTCCCTGTTCTGGTCGTCGAAATGGCCGTATTTCATGGTTCTTTTTTATGAGATTTCTTTTATCCTTCGGGCATTGAGTTCCCGGGTTATTTCATCCATTTTTTGTTGGTTGAGCGGGTAGGAAAGCATGATCAGGGCTGCCAGGCCGGCCACCAGTGCAGGGACCCAGCTCATCAGCATCTTGATGCCGGGTACGGCACCTTTGATGGCCTCTGTATCCATCCCGTCGTAATGAAAATAAGCCAGGATCCCGCCGATTATCGCACCGGCTACGCCACCGCCAAATTTGGTAGCAAAGGAGCCGGCGGAATAGATCAATCCCGTGGCTCTGCGTTTATTGATATACTCGGAGAAATCCGCAGCATCCCCCAGCATGGCAAAAAACAGGGTGGGGAAGATAGCACTGGCGGCTTCTGAGACTACCCCGATAACAAATATGGCCGCAATACTATCCGGACCACAAAAGGCCAGCAGGCTGTTTACGGCACCGGAAAACAACAGTGCATAAATAAAAAGCTTCTTTTTCCCCAGTCGTTTGCCGAGGGCAGCGGTGGCCATCGCCCCCGCAATGGAGGCAATCATCAGGGCGATCAAATAGGTGGCAGAGAGGAGCTGGTCTTGTATGTAATGGGTAAAATAGATGACCGTGATCCCTTGTTTGATCGAATTGTATACATTGAACAGCAACCCGATAACCAGCAGCACAATCCACGGCTTGTTGCGGATAAGGTCCGAGAGGTCCTTCCTGAGGTTGGTTTTCTGGTCTTTCGGTGGGGCCACCCGCTCCCGGGTGCTGTAAAACGTGATGACCATAAACAAGGTCAGGAATACCGACAGCAAATAAATCGCGTGGCTGTAGCCCTTTTTCTGGTCGATCAGGGTAATCTTTTCGGAGGTCAGGTCCGCTTCTCCCTTTGCGGTAAAAGTATAGACCTTATCGGGCTGCATTTCAAAACTCAGGCTTTTTGTGGGCGTAATGCCTTGCCCCTCAAAAGTCGCTATACCGTCCTTCGTTTTGATTTGTGCATTTTCGGTATAGTCGGGGGCGGAGACCGAAATGGTATATTGCTGCTCCCCGGTTTTGGCGACCTGTATATCCGGGTTGACGTTGCCGAAATACGCTACTAAAAAAAGCAGCGCCCCCTGCACGAGCATGCCCCCGGCAAAAGCCCCGACCATCCTGTAAGAACCCAGGCTGGTCCGTTCCTTGTCATCTCCCGTCATCACGGCCATCAGGGCGCCATAGGGGATGTTATTTGCCGTGTATAGCAGGGTGAAGATGATATACGTGCTATACGCATAGATTATTTTTCCGGTATCGCTGAGGTCCGGAGAGGTAAAAAGGAGGGATAATGTGACTCCCAGGGGTACGGCCGTCCAGAGGATCCAGGGCCTGAATTTTCCGTACTTTGTTTTGGTGCGATCGCCGATGACCCCCATGAGCACATCGCTGAAACCATCACTCGAGCGGGCGATCAGCATTAACAACCCCACAGAACCCGGGGTCAGCCCGAACACATCTGTATAAAAAATAAACAGGAACGTAGCCACGCCCCGCCAGGCAATATTGGCTGCGCCATCCCCAAGGGCATAACCGGCTTTTTCGAAAAATGAGAGTTTATTGTTGTTCTGGGTTTCCATAGGGGGGGCTGGTATTTTACACGATGAAGTCAAAGAGTTCTGTCCGTGTCTTTTCATATAC
>NZ_JBAVZJ010000602.1:0-1812 GCF_049588695.1 Robiginitalea sp. | reverse complement strand
AGGATACCGAACTTAAAAAACTGGAGCTTCAGATGAACCGGGAGCCCATTACGATTGTCAATTTCGGGAATGCCCATGAGGTTGACAAAGCCTTATTGGAGAAAAACATCATTTTTTTCCCTTTGATATTAATCGCCTTGTTTCTTTTGATTTCGTCAATCCGTTACCTGAACCGAAAATCAATAGAACTTAAACTATAGTAAACGGAGTGTCAAAAAAGAAATCAATACTCATTACAGGAGGCGCTGGGTTTATTGGCTCCCATGTGGTTCGCCGTTTTGTAAAGCAATATCCCGACTATCATATTTACAATCTGGACGCCCTCACCTATGCGGGTAACCTGGAGAACCTCAGGGACATTGAAGCATCACCCAATTACACCTTTGTTAAAGGAGACATAACCAATAGCGATTTTTTGGAAAAATTATTCTCCGAACAACGTTTTGAAGGGGTTGTACACCTGGCAGCTGAATCCCATGTAGACCGTTCGATTACGGACCCCCTGGCTTTTGTGAAAACCAACGTCATAGGAACGGTAAACCTGCTAAATGCCTTCCGGGATCTATGGCGTGAGGACATGTGGGATAAAAGGTTCTACCACATCAGCACTGATGAGGTATACGGATCCCTCGGGCAGGACGGGTTATTCACCGAGGAAACCGCTTATGACCCTAATTCCCCTTACTCTGCTTCCAAAGCCAGCTCAGACCATTTTGTGCGCGCTTATGGAGAAACGTATGGGCTTCCCTACATTATCAGTAATTGTTCCAACAATTACGGGCCCCATCATTTTCCCGAGAAACTGATTCCTCTATTCATTAACAACATCATTAACTTGAAACCATTGCCTGTTTACGGAGATGGTAATTATACCCGGGACTGGTTGTATGTCATAGACCACGCTGTAGCCATCGACCTGTTATTCCACAAGGGGCGCATTGGAGAAACCTATAATATCGGAGGGTTCAATGAATGGAAAAACATCGACCTGGTCCGGCTTTTGTGTGCGAAAATGGATCACAAATTGAGCAGGGCCACCGGCACTTCGGAATCCCTGATTACCTATGTTAAAGACCGACCCGGACACGATCTCAGATACGCTATAGACGCTTCAAAAATCAACAAGGAACTCGGTTGGAAACCTTCGGTTACTTTTGAAGAAGGGTTGGAAAAAACGATTGACTGGTACCTCTCAAATTCGGACTGGCTGCAACATGTGACCTCCGGAAGCTACCAGGAATATTATAAGAATCACTATGGTTCGTAATGCCATGTGCTAACTAGTCAGATATGAAGGGGATTATTTTGGCCGGGGGATCCGGAACTCGATTACATCCAATCACTTTAGCTGTGAGCAAGCAATTGATGCCTGTTTATGACAAGCCTATGATTTACTATCCGCTATCAACACTTATGTATGCGGGTATTCGCGAAATCCTGATTATTTCAACCCCTCAGGACCTCCCGCTGTTTAAAAAGTTGCTCGGAGATGGGGCCAAATACGGATGCCGGTTCTCATTCGCCGTACAGGAGGAACCCAGAGGTCTGGCAGAGGCTTTTATCATAGGAGCAGATTTTATTGGCAATGACAAAGTAGCCCTTATCCTGGGGGATAATATTTTCTACGGATCCGGACTGGCCGGCTTGCTTCAGTCCAATAATGATCCTGACGGGGGGATAATTTATGCATACAGGGTCCATGATCCGGAACGTTATGGAGTCGTTGAATTTGACAAACAGGGACGGGCTATCAGTATCGAGGAGAAACCTGAGGTTCCAAAATCGAACTATGCCGTGCCGGGGATCTATTTC
>NZ_JBAVZJ010000601.1:0-3471 GCF_049588695.1 Robiginitalea sp. | reverse complement strand
GTCGTATGCCTTAATCATATCGGCTACCGGTATCCCTTCGGTTATGGTAATAATCACCTTGATTCCCGCATTGGCAGCCTCCATGATGGCATCGGCAGCAAAAGCAGGTGGCACGAAAATAATAGTAGTATCCGCTCCGGTTTCGGCTACGGCTTCAGAAACAGTATTAAAAACCGGCCGATCGAGATGGCTTTGTCCTCCTTTGCCGGGCGTCACTCCACCGACCACGTTCGTTCCATATTCAATCATCTGTTCTGCGTGGAACGTTCCCTCGCTTCCGGTAAATCCCTGAACAATAATTTTGGAGTCCTTATTAACCAATACGCTCATATCTTCTTTTTTTTTCTAAGTCAAAAATAGGGCTTCGTTAAAAACAGCCCAGTGAATACTTATTGTTTTTTAATTTGTTTGGCGATTTCGGGCATTTGCCTCAATACTGCCATTTGTTTGAGTTGTTCCCTGGCCTCCATTGCAGGACTGCCAAAGTAGCCCTTCCCTCCTTCCAGGGACTTCGAAACTCCTGCCTGGGCCCAAAGAACGGCTTTAGCCCCAATTCGGATGGCACTGGTAATACCGACCTGCCCCCAAATAGTAACTTCGTCTTCGATTACCACGCACCCGGCAATTCCGGTCTGTGAGGCAATGAGGCACTTTTTTCCGATTACAGTGTCATGGCCTATTTGTATCTGATTGTCCAATTTACTCCCCTCGCCAATTCGGGTATCCCCACTGACGCCACGGTCAATAGTGCAGAGAGCTCCCAGTTCTACCCCATCCTCCAGGATAACCCTACCCCCCGAAAGGAGTCTGTCGTACCCCTCCGGACGATTCTTGTAATAAAAGGCGTCCGATCCGATAATAGTACCCGCCTGGACTATAACGCGATCGCCGAGAATACAGGAATCCAGTATCACCACATTCGGGTGGATAATACAGTGCTTCCCAATTTGCACATTCCTTCCGATAAAAACACCGGGTTGTATCACCGTTCCTTCCCCTATGGTAGCCGAAGGGTCGATTTGGGCCTGAGCCACCTGAAAAGGCTTGAAATGGGCCGTTAGCCGATTAAAATCACGGAATGGATCATCTGAAATCAGCAGGGCCTTACCTTCCGGACAAGCCACTTCTTTGTTGATCAGAACGATGGTGGCCTTCGAATCCAGAGCTTTTTGATAGTATTTCGGGTGATCGACAAAAACGATATCCCCGGGCTCGACCACATGGATCTCGTTGATTCCAAGAACCGGGAAATCCTTATCTCCTACGAAGGCTACCCCGAGTAAGTCAGCGATTTCCTCCAGTCTGTGTGGTCTTGGAAATTTCATTTCAGGTTCCCTATTCTTTGGCGCGCTCCATGTACGCCGCTTTTTCTGTATCTATTTTGATTTTGTCCCCTTCATTGATAAAAAGCGGAACGTTGATCCGGGCACCCGTTTCCACAGTAGCGGGTTTAGATGCGTTGGTAGCCGTATTCCCTTTAACCCCGGGCTCTGTATGGGTTACCTCCAG
Organism: Robiginitalea sp.; assembly: GCF_049588695.1. Classification (GTDB taxonomy): domain Bacteria; phylum Bacteroidota; class Bacteroidia; order Flavobacteriales; family Flavobacteriaceae; genus Robiginitalea. The sequence goes on along the minus strand of NZ_JBAVZJ010000601.1, from coordinate 1,962 downwards.
GACCACACTCGCCGGCATATCCACCGACAGGGGCATACTGTCTTCCGTATTAAAAAGAATGGTGACCACCTCCCCTTCCTTTAGTAAATCAGGGGCATCAAGGGTGCTTTCCTGAAGGGAGATCTGGTTGTAGTCCTCTGTGTTCATAAAATGGTAGGTTTCCCCTTCGGCATAGAGATACTGGTAGGACCGCGTCTCGACCCGAACATCCTCAATTTTATGGCCGGAGGAAAAGGTATTGTCGATCACCTTGCCCGTTGTCACACTTTTCAGTTTGGTCCGCACAAATGCCGGTCCCTTACCGGGCTTGACATGCAAAAACTCAATAATTTTATATATATCATGGTTGTAGCGAATGCACAATCCCTTTCTGATATCTGATGTTGTAGCCATAATTAATTGTTACTGAAATATCCTTTCATTATTCCCCTTTGTGAATCCCTGATAAATTGCAGGATTTCATCCCGCTCCGGGGTGGCTTCCATTTCCGCCTCGAGGATCTGGGCAGCCTGGGAATTATTATAGTTCATTTGGTAGAGGATGCGATAGATGTTCTGGATCTCCCTGATTTTATCTGTGGAGAATCCGCGTCTTCGAAGTCCCACGGAATTGATCCCCACATAAGACATGGGCTCACGCCCCCCTTTTACGAATGGTGGGACATCCTTACGCACCAGGGAGCCCCCGGTTACAAAAGCATGCGATCCCACGGAAACGAACTGCTGTACAGCCACCATCCCGGCCAATACTACATAATCTCCAATGGTGACATGACCCGCCAGGGTCGAATTATTTGAAAAAACACAATAATCCCCCACAATGCAATCATGGGCCACATGGCAATACGCCATGATAAGGCAGTGTTTGCCGATTACCGTCTTTTGGCGGTCTGCCGTTCCTTTATTAATCGTTGCACATTCCCGTATGGTGGTATGATCCCCTATTTCGACAATGGTCTCTTCTCCGTCGTATTTGAGATCCTGGGGAGTGGCCGATATGACTGCACCCGGGAAAATACTGCAGTTTTTGCCAATACGGGCCCCTTCCATGATACTCACATTGGAGCCAATCCAGGTTCCCTCTCCAATAATCACATTATTGTGTATAGTGGCAAAGGGTTCAATAACCACATTCTTGGCTATTTTGGCACCCGGATGCACATAGGCCAACGGCTGATTCATGCTAGTTGTTTTTGGTTTTGACTATCTGGGCCATCAGCTCAGCTTCGGAGACGAGCTTTCCGTTTGCATAGGCGTAAGCCTGCATATGGCAAATACCCCGTCGGATGGGTGATACCAGATCGCATTTAAAAATAAGGGTGTCCCCAGGCATTACCTGTTGTTTAAATTTCACCTTGTCAATTTTCATAAAATAGGTGAGGTAATTTTCAGGATCGGGCACTGTACTCAACACCAGAATTCCTCCGGTTTGCGCCATTGCTTCTACCTGCAGCACTCCTGGCATAACCGGTGCGCCGGGAAAATGACCGACGAAAAAAGGTTCATTCATGGTCACGTTCTTCAACCCTACCACGTGGGTATCGGATAGTTCAAGAATCCGGTCTACCAAAAGGAAAGGAGGGCGATGGGGCAGCATCTGCATGATCTGCGTCACATCCATAAAAGGCTCCTTATTCAAATCGTATTTCGGGACCTTATTTCGCTTCTCCAGTTTTATAATCTTTGAGAGCTTTTTAGCGAATTGCGTATTGACATAGTGGCCGGGTTTGTTGGCGATAACCTTTCCCTGAATTCGCGTGCCGATAAGGGCTAAATCTCCAATAACATCCAATAACTTGTGCCTTGCGGCTTCGTTGGGATAGTGAAGTGTCAGGTTGTCTAAAATACCATTGGGCTTCACGGAGAGTTTGTCTTTTTTAAAAGCATTTTGAAGCCGTATCATGGTTTCGTTAGAAATCTCCTTATCTACGTATACAATGGCATTATTCAGGTCTCCTCCCCG
>NZ_JBAVZJ010000600.1:0-5143 GCF_049588695.1 Robiginitalea sp. | reverse complement strand
CTCCCACGCTTCACCGTTTGGGGATTCAGGCTTTTCAGCCGCGGTTGATCGAAGGTAAGGCCATTCGCCTGCACCCTTTAGTCTGTACGGCATTTAATGCGGATTTCGACGGAGATCAGATGGCAGTACACCTGCCACTGGGGCCTGAAGCGATCCTGGAAGCACAGCTTTTAATGCTGGCATCCCATAACATTTTGAATCCTGCGAACGGTTCCCCGATCACGGTACCATCACAGGATATGGTACTCGGATTGTATTATATGACCAAGGAGCGAAAGTCCACCAAGGAATTTCCCGTGCTCGGAGAAGGTCTGGTTTTCTACAGTCCGGAAGAAGTCGAGATCGCCTACAATGAAAACAGGGTAGCCCTCAACGCTTCCATCAAGGTAAGGGTAAAGGACCTGAATGAAGAAGGTGAACTCGAATTAAAATTGATTGAAACTACTGTGGGCCGGGTACTGTTCAATTCAGTGGTTCCTGAAAATGCCGGATTTGTAAATACCGTCCTCAATAAGAAGGCGCTGCGGGATATCATTGGGACTATTCTCTCCCTTACCGATGTCCCAACTACCGCTGATTTTCTCGATAAAATCAAGACAATGGGATATGATTTCGCCTTCCGCGGGGGATTGTCTTTCAGTCTTGGGGATATCATCATCCCAAAGGAGAAGATCGAAATGATTGCGGACGCCAACGAGCAGGTCGACGGGATCATGATGAACTACAATATGGGTCTGATCACAAACAATGAGCGGTACAACCAGGTCATTGATGTGTGGACATCCACCAATGCCATGCTCACTGAAATGGCGATGAAGCGGATTCGCGAGGATCAGCAGGGATTCAATTCCGTGTATATGATGCTCGATTCCGGCGCCCGGGGTTCTAAGGAACAGATCCGACAGCTTACCGGAATGCGTGGATTGATGGCCAAGCCCAAGAAATCCACCGCAGGTGGTGGAGAGATTATTGAAAACCCTATCCTCTCCAACTTTAAAGAAGGATTATCCATTCTGGAATACTTTATCTCAACGCACGGAGCCCGTAAGGGTCTTGCAGATACGGCACTCAAGACTGCAGATGCCGGTTATCTGACGCGTAGGCTGGTAGATGTGTCTCAGGATGTAATCATCAATATAGAAGACTGCGGCACCCTTCGCGGTATTGAAGTCGAACCCCTGAGAAAGAATGAGGAGATCGTAGAAACACTGGGAGAGCGTATACTCGGAAGGGTATCCCTTCACGATGTGCATCACCCGATTACTCAGGAAATACTCATTGAAGCGGGTCAGGAGATCATGGAGGCAGATCTTGCCCGGATTGAAGCTTCACCTATTGAGCGCGTAGAGGTGCGTTCACCGCTCACCTGTGAGGCTACTAAAGGGATCTGTGGTAAGTGCTACGGACGCAACCTGGCGACCAATAAAATGGTTCAGCGGGGAGAAGCCGTTGGTGTTGTTGCTGCCCAGTCCATTGGGGAACCCGGTACTCAGTTAACCCTGAGGACCTTCCACGTAGGGGGTATTGCGGGGAATATTTCGGAAGAGAGCAAACTCGATGCGAAATTTGATGGTATTGCGGAGATTGAAGACCTGAGAATGGTCAAAGGAGAAGACAGCGACGGTAATGCCGTTAATATTGTAATCTCCAGGACATCTGAAATCAAAATCGTCGATGCCAAAACCGGAATTACCCTGAGTACGAATAACATTCCCTACGGTTCTCAGCTCTTCATTAAAAATGGAGGTAAGGTGAAAAAAGGCGATGTGATCTGTAAATGGGATCCTTACAATGGGGTAATCGTTTCTGAATTCCCAGGCGCCATTGCGTATGAGAATATAGAGCAGGGCGTTACCTACCAGGTAGAAATTGATGAGCAAACAGGTTTCCAGGAAAAGGTGATTTCAGAATCACGGAATAAAAAGCTGATTCCTACGCTTCATATCAAGGATAAAAAAGGTACCATCCTGAGGTCTTATAACCTTCCCCTGGGATCGCACCTTATGGTAGATGACGGAGAGAAAATCAAAGAAGGAAAGATCCTTGTAAAAATCCCCAGAAAATCTGCGAAAGCAGGGGATATCACAGGGGGTCTTCCACGTGTAACTGAGCTCTTTGAAGCCCGGAATCCTTCCAATCCTGCGGTTGTCACTGAAATTGACGGGGTCGTTTCTTTTGGTAAGATTAAACGGGGGAACCGGGAAATAATCATTGAATCTAAAACTGAGGAGATCAAGAAATATCTCGTGAAGCTCAGTAACCAGATTCTGGTACAGGAAAACGATTACGTTCGGGCCGGAATGCCGCTTTCAGACGGGTCGATAACCCCTGAAGATATTTTGAGGATCAAAGGCCCATCAGCCGTTCAACAATACCTTGTAAATGAGGTTCAGGAAGTCTATCGCCTGCAGGGCGTAAAGATCAATGATAAACACTTCGAGGTGGTTGTCCGTCAGATGATGCGAAAAGTACGCATACAAGATCCGGGAGATACCACTTTCCTCGAGAATCAATTGGTGCACAAAGATGACTTTATGTTGGAGAACGATGAGATCTTCGGCCAGAAAGTCATTGATGATGCCGGAGACTCGGAAAACCTGAAACCAGGACAGATCATTAGTCTGCGCGAACTGCGCGATGAGAACTCCCTTCTCAGACGAAATGATAAGGCTTTGGTAATTGCGAGGGATGCTGTGGCTGCCACTGCAACTCCAGTACTTCAGGGGATCACACGGGCTTCCCTACAGACCAAATCGTTTATCTCAGCGGCTTCCTTCCAGGAAACGACCAAAGTATTGAACGAGGCGGCGGTTAGCGGTAAGGTGGATGCGCTTGAAGGTTTGAAAGAGAATGTGATTGTCGGTCATAGAATCCCGGCAGGAACCGGAATGCGCGACTATGAAAACATCATTGTAGGCTCAAAACAAGAGTACGATGAGATCATGGCCCGTAAAGAGGAAATGAAGTTTTAAGTATTTAGTCGAACAGACCCCTGACCAAAAGTCAGGGGTCTTTAGTTTAAAGCAAGCATGGCGGAGAAAGAATCCCAGTCCCAGGGACAGAAGCAGCTCAATATTGAGCTGGATGAGCAAACGGCAGAAGGCACGTATTCAAACCTGGCGATAATTAATCATTCAGTATCTGAGTTCGTAGTGGATTTCATCAGTGTAATGCCGGGCCGGCCTAAGGGTAAGGTAAAAAGCCGCATCATTCTGACCCCTCAGCACGCCAAAAAATTCCTCAAGGCCCTTACGGATAATGTTGAGCGTTTTGAAAAGGCCAATGGACATATCAAGGATTACGATCAACCTCCAATACCCCTTAATTTCGGGCCGACCGGGGAAGCATAATAAAAACCCGGGCAGCAAGCCCCGGGTTTTTTATTTTTGAGTTGGCAGTACCAGTTGGCAGTGCTGCCTGTTTTCTTCATATGAATACCCTGGAATAAAATTCCAATTCCTTATCTGTAATCCCATGGAATTCGTGCCATGGTCGGTCCCGATTGAACATCGTCCAATAAAGTCCGCAGGCCCGAACATGCCATAAATCTCAGCTCTGGTAGGTTGAACTGGAAATGGGTTCGTTATTTTTAGGTTTAAGGAAGCCAACTACAAAAAATTAAGCGGATGACAGAAATAGAACTAATCGTCGACCTGCACAGAACTACCGAGAGGCAGGGTCCCGGAAGCGTGGAAGATACCCTTAGGGCCCTTGGGTGTATCGATACTGCCCGTCGAAAGGACCTGAAGATTGCGGATATCGGGTGTGGGACCGGGGGGCAGACCCTTACCCTGGCAGAAAATACCCATGCTCAAATCACCGCCCTGGATCTTTTTCCTGAGTTTTTAGAGGTCGTTGCCAAAAGGGCACATTCCAAGGGGCTGCAAAAGTGGGTACAAACCCTGCAGGGGTCCATGGACCAGCTTCCTTTTGAAAAGGAATCTTTCGATATCATCTGGTCTGAGGGGTCCATCTATAATATCGGGTTTGAGGCGGGGATTAAAAACTGGAGGGAATACCTGAAACCCGGGGGGTACCTGGCGGTCAGTGAGATTACATGGATCACCCATTCAAGGCCAGGGGAAATCCAGGATTTCTGGGAATCTGAATATCCGGAAATTGACAGGGCCTCCTGCAAAATTGAGCTGCTGGAGGAAAACGGGTATACCCTGGCGGGGTACTTTATCCTGCCGCAGGAAAGCTGGATCGGGACCTATTACAAGCCGCTGGAAAAGTATTTTGACAGCTTCCTGGAGCTCCATGACAACAGTGAAGCTGCAGGGAAGGTGGTTGAGGCGTATCGGCAGGAAATCGGGCTTTACAGGAGGTATCATGCCTATTACAGCTACGGTTTTTACATAGCCAGGAAAGTTTAGGGTACTAGCGGGTATTTCACAGGCAGGGAAACTCTTATTAAATTTGGGATCTGAAGACATTTTCACCATAAATCAGCGCCCTGTATCCTCAAATGAACCTGGCCACTTTCATCCGAACCGCTCCACTGCTTCTCGCGGTATTTTCTTTCAGTACCCTCAGCGCACAGATAGATGGAGGATGGGAGGAATCCCCTACCCTCGGAATAACCGGATTTGTCGATGCCTTCTACGTATATGATTTTAACAAACCCGATGGGGATTTCAGGCAGTCTTTTCTATACAACCACAACCGCCATAATGAATTCAACCTGAACCTGGGCCTGCTGGGATTCCATTTGGAGCACCCCAGGTACAGGGCGCACCTCTCTTTGCAGGCAGGAACTTACGCCATAGACAATTATGCCGCTGAGCCGGGTGTTCTGAAACATATTTTCGAGGCCTGGGCCGGTTTCGCGCTTGACAAAAAGAGCTCACTTTGGATAGACGCCGGCATCCTGCCTTCTCATATTGGGTTCGAAAGTGCCGTTTCGACTCAAAACTGGACACTTACGCGTTCCCTTTCGGCCGAGAACAGTCCCTATTTCCTTACCGGGGCCCGACTGTCATACATTTCTGATAGTCATTGGCAGTTTGCCGGGCTCGTGGTCAACGGATGGCAGCGGATCCAGAAAGTATCCGGGAATTCCCTCCTTTCATTTGGCACCCAGATCCTTTACACTCCGTCAGAATATTTTCAGCTTAACTGGAGTACTTTTGCAGGCACGGAT
>NZ_JBAVZJ010000599.1:0-3572 GCF_049588695.1 Robiginitalea sp. | reverse complement strand
GGAAAAGGCCATGCGACAGATCTCGCCATACTTATGGGCCTTAGCGGGGCAGACCCTGAGCGGGTTCCTATCGATCAGGTGGCCGGGGTTATCGATGCTATCCGAAGGGAAAAACGGCTTAAACTGGGAGGTCATAAGGAGATTCCTTTTGAAGAAAGTGAAAATCTGGTTTTTCTTAAAAAGTTTCTGCCCTTCCACGCCAATGCCCTCACTTTTGAAGCTTCTGAAGGGGAGAAACGCGTACACCGCGAAACATTTTATTCCATTGGAGGTGGCTTTGTCGTCAAAAAGGAAAGAGTTTCTGCGCGTAAAAAAGCTGTGGTTTTTCAGACATTCCCATATCCGGTGCAGAGTGGGTTGGAACTGCTCAGGTATTGCCGGGAACTTGGGAAGCCCGTTTCGCAAGTTGTATGGGCCAACGAGTGCGCCATTCGAACCCCTGAAGAAATCAACAAAGGCCTGGACCGAATATGGGCGACCATGCTCGAGAGTATTTTTGAAGGTTGCCACCGCCCGGGAGAGCTGCCAGGAGGGCTGCAGGTGAGACGGAGGGCTCCTGAAATCTATAAAAACCTGAAAGGGGATCTTCCCTATACCACTACAGAGCAGTGGTTGCAAACCATACGCGGTACGGAGGTTAAATTTCGGCAGATCCTGAAGTGGGTCAGCTGTTTTGCAATCAGCGTGAATGAGGTAAATGCGGCTTTGGGCCGCATCGTGACCGCCCCTACCAATGGAAGTGCTGGTGTCGTGCCGGCTGTGCTGATGTATTACATGGTTATCGAAAATCACGATGCGGGCGCAGAAGAGGTACGGCAGTTCCTTCTTGTGGCCGGTGAAATTGGAAGCCTCTTTAAAAAGGGGGCCACAATTTCCGCCGCAATGGGAGGGTGTCAGGCGGAAATTGGTGTTTCTTCCGCCATGGCCGCGGGCGCCCTAACCGAACTTTTGGGCGGGACTCCCGAGCAGGTACTCTGTGCTGCGGAGATCGCCATGGAGCACCATCTCGGCCTTACTTGTGATCCTATCGCGGGCCTTGTCCAGGTTCCCTGTATCGAGCGAAATTCCATGGGCGCCATTAAGGCGATAAACGCCGCAGAGCTGGCGTTGGAATCCGATCCGGCCATGGCCAAAGTACCTTTTGACAAGGTGGTGCAGACGATGTGGGAGACGGCAAAGGATATGAACGCGAAGTATAAGGAAACTTCCCAGGGAGGTTTGGCCGTAGGTGTAAACCTCAGCGATTGTTAATCGGCTTTCTCCTCCTCCGAACAGGCCTCGACCTGTCGGGTGTCTATAATGTATATAATTTTCCAGGCGGTACCGTCGTGGAACAATTGAAATGAATTTACACCACAGTGGTGTAATTTACCCTGAATATAAAAACTGTAGGGCGTCCAGGCATTGGCCATGGCACCATCGTTCTGTATGGTGTAGAAATGCAAGCGCTCCTCAATTTCCAAAGTGTCGGGGAGGGAAGCCATTGAATTGAGGAAATCCGTAACGGATTCATCTTTGATAAAAGGCTTTCCCCCAGCGTCTGTACCAATCCGCTGCATATGCACATTCTTCCAAAGCACACTGCGCATCTGGGCGGTATCCCTCTTGTGAAAGCCTTCGAAAAAACCGTCAATAGTCTTTTTTATGCCATCCTCTTCAGGGGATTGGGCCAACGCCCCGACAAAAGCCAGCAAACAAATAAGCGTCAATCGTATTTCCATGTAGTTTTTCCCGATTTTCTAAATGTACATTAAATTTAGGAACCACCCCCGGAGTCCCCCGCGGGATTAGGGCCAACCCGCAACCAAAAATATGTACCTTTGACGCCCTAACAAGTCACTCATGTCCACTGCAAAAAAGCAATACAAACGAATTACCGTAAAATCCCTTATTGAGATGAAACAACAAGGGGAAAAAATATCGATGCTCACGGCATATGACTACTCCATGGCTAAAATTGTCGATGATGCCGGGGTAGATGCCATTTTGGTAGGGGATTCCGCCAGCAATACTATGGCAGGACATGAAACGACTCTTCCAATAACACTGGATCAGATGATTTACCACGCGAGTTCTGTGATCCGGGCGGTTCAACGCGCACTGGTTGTAGTGGATTTACCCTTTGGCAGTTATCAAAGCGACCCTAAAGAGGCTTTGAGATCAGCCATCCGGATTATGAAGGAAAGCGGAGCCCATGCTGTTAAACTAGAAGGGGGAATAGAGATCAAGGACTCCGTTAAACGCATTCTAAACGCAGGTATTCCGGTCATGGGACATCTCGGGTTGACGCCTCAAAGCATTTATAAGTTCGGGACCTATACCGTCCGGGCGCGGGAGGAGAAAGAAGCTGAAAAACTCATAGAAGACGCCTTAATGCTTGAAAAATTGGGATGCTTCGCAGTGGTACTTGAAAAAATCCCGGCAGAACTGACTCAAAAAGTTGCCAAAGCCCTTCGTATTCCGACTATTGGTATCGGGGCCGGAGCCGCAGCTGACGGGCAGGTCCTTGTCATTCACGACCTCCTGGGGATGACGCATGAATTCAACCCCCGGTTTCTGAGACGATATATGAATTTATACGAGGAGATGAATGTGGCTATCGGGCAGTACGTCAGCGACGTAAAGAACAAAGATTTTCCGAACGATTCAGAGCAGTACTAATGTCCGGCTTGTCCCCGTACCCGTGCCAGGGTGTTCATCCAGGACTGACCATGAAAAAGATCGCGTATTGAAACCTGCATCGCATAGTACTCCCGAGAATCTCCAGGTGCTTTACCAGGATAACCACCTGCTGGTGGTCAACAAGCGACCGGGCGACATTGTACAGGGAGACAAGACTGGAGACACCCCTTTGAGCGAGGTCGTTAAAGCGTACATTAAAAAGGAATACAACAAACCAGGCCAGGTGTTCTTAGGAGTAATTCACCGACTGGACCGGCCTACTTCCGGTATCGTGGTTTTTGCCCGAACTTCGAAAGCCCTTTCCCGTATGAACGCCCTTTTTAAATCCAAGGAGGTGGAAAAAACCTACTGGGCCCTGATAAAGGATCCGCCCCCCGCGAATTCCGGTACGCTTACGCACTGGCTCGAGCGAAATCCGGGTCAGAACAAATCCTATGCCCACGACAAAGAAACACCGGGCAGGAAACGCGCGGTGTTGAGCTATCATTTGGCGAAAAAGCTCGAGCGGTATTCCTTACTGGAAATTAATCTTGAAACGGGAAGGCATCATCAAATCCGCGCCCAACTGGCGGCCCTTGGATGTCCTATCAAAGGGGATCTCAAATACGGATATCCAAGATCGAACCCGAATGGAAGTATCCATCTGCATGCGCGCAGGCTCGAATTTATCCACCCGGTAAAGCAAACACCTATTAAAATTATCGCACCACCTCCTGAGGATGTGCTCTGGGCAGCCTGTGCGGACCCTGTGAAATAAATTGAAGTGCTTATCGGTTGACTTTCAGGGCCTTTTCCCGAATGATATCTGCCACTGGCCGACCTTCCAAATGGCTCTCCAGCCAGGAGAGGATGTCGAGATAAAGAAAGGCTCGCTTTTCGTAAGGATGGTC
>NZ_JBAVZJ010000598.1:0-7849 GCF_049588695.1 Robiginitalea sp. | reverse complement strand
ACTGATAAATAATCCCGAGGAACCCTTAGGATTATGGGCTTCATGGCTTATTTTTGTCCAAAATCCATCCTATGAATATTTTGGTACTGGGGTCCGGAGGCCGGGAACACGCCCTGGCCTGGAAATTACACCAAAGCCCTGCAGTAGAGCATTTATTTGTGGCTCCCGGAAACGCAGGAACTGCAGGATTCGCAGAGAACATTCCGCTTACTGTTTCTGATTTTGAAGCCATTCGGGAAGCTGCATTGTCCCATAAGGTAGACTTCGTTTTGGTGGGCCCTGAAGTGCCTTTGGTCATGGGGATCCAGGATTACTTTAAAAACACCCCATCCCTTGCAGGAATTGCATTGATTGGACCTTCAAAGGCTGGAGCCCAATTGGAAGGAAGCAAAGAATTTGCAAAAGAGTTTATGGAGCGACACGGGATTCCCACTGCGGCATACCGTAGCTTTGGGGAAAGCGACCTCGGGGAGGCTTATCGTTTCCTGGAAGCAACCCCTCCTCCTTATGTGTTGAAGGCGGATGGCCTGGCAGCGGGCAAAGGCGTGTTGATACTCGACGAGATCGAAACTGCCAAGTCTGCGTTGCGGGAAATGCTGGTTGAAGCTAAGTTTGGAGCAGCCAGCAGCAGGGTGGTTATCGAGGCCTTTTTATCCGGAATTGAAATGAGCTGTTTTGTGCTTACCGATGGCAAAGACTACAAAATCTTACCCACGGCCAAAGACTACAAGCGAATTGGAGAGGGAGATGCGGGGTTGAATACCGGTGGCATGGGAGCCATTTCCCCTGTGGGTTTTGCGAACGCCGCATTTATGGAAAAGGTGGAGACACGTATTATCAAGCCCACGGTAGAAGGCCTTAAAAAGGAAAACATCCCCTATACGGGATTCATTTTTATCGGGCTCATTAAAGTAGGGGATGACCCTTTTGTCATTGAGTACAATGTGCGCATGGGCGATCCGGAAACCGAAGTGGTAATTCCACGGATCAAAACAGACCTGGCGGACCTTTTGAAAGCAACAGCCGATGGAACACTGAAACAAATAAACCTGGAGACTCATAAAGAAGCGGCAGCCACCGTGATGATGGTCTCAGGAGGGTATCCCGAGGCCTACCAGAAAGGCCATGCAATACACGGGCTGGACGCCGTTGAGGAAGCGATGGTGTTTCACGCCGGCACACAAGTGGACTCCAAAGGAGCCGTTGTAACGAGTGGAGGCCGGGTTCTTGCTATAACAGCACTTGGATCCGATTTCAAAGAATGCCTGCGGAAGGCGTATAAGGGCGTCTCAGAAATACAGTTTCAGGATGCCTATTACCGAACGGATATAGGCTTTGACTTATAAGAACCAGAATAGGAAGTAAGTTGGAATATCAGAGATACGAATGGGCGGTCACGCTGTGATCTTCCTCACCGCGTTCTTCAAACAAACGAATTTGCCTCAGCCAGTAAATCAGGGCAATCACCCCGATAATCGCAAAGATCCAGTTGACGGAATTGGCCGTCCACCAGTTTTGCATTTCCCTGAAAAAATCAAACGGAGCAAAGAGTCCGTTTACAAATAAATTTTCTATCCCCTCAAAAAAAGCTTTCATTCTGGCTATATTTACCTTGCAAATTTACGAAAACCATCGATGATTTCAAGTCTTTTCGGTAAAACAAGGCCTGTAAATTACATCCTGGTTTTATCTGTTGTCTTTGTCTTTTTTTCGCTTGCCCAACTCCGCCAGGGCGAAGCCTTTGAGCTATCATCCAATTTCCTTTGGGTCATAGTGGGTTTATGTTGCCTTTTGCTCTCTTTGTTTCTGGTTAATTTCATCGTTCAAAAAAATCAATTGACGGCAGCAGATTCCTATGCCATGTTTTTCTATGCCCAGTTTTGCATCCTTTTTCAGGATTTCCTCAAGGACCCTGTCGTTCTGATTGCTTCATTTTTTCTCCTGCTCGCCCAAAGGAGGCTTGTCAGCATGAAGTCGATGAAGAATCTCAAAGAAAAAATATTTGATGCAGCCCTGTATATTTTTGTGGCGAGTCTTTTTGTGAACTGGACACTCCTGTTTATCCTGATCGTCTGGATCTATATTTATTTTTATACACCCAAGAAGATCAATTACTGGCTCATTCCATTGGCTGCAGCTGTCACCGTGGGACTCACCTCCTGGTCGGTGTTTTTCCTTTCAGGGGATCCACAGTACCTTTTTGAGCATTTTGCTTTTTCCCCGGAAGCGATAAAATTTGATTTAGTCCCAACCTTTTCAGTAGTTAAAACGGCCAGCTTTTTACTCCTGGTAGTGATTGTCGGTATTATCGCGTTTATAAAACAAGGAAAGTCAGGGCAGGGCCGTGTGACGCAGCTCCGACTGCTGGTCATCGCCTGGATTGTCGGAATCGCAATCGCATTTTTGACGGGAGAGCGATTTGCCAGCACTATCGCATTTGCTTTTCTCACCTCTGCAGTATTCGCAGCGCGCTATGTGGAGTCCATCCGCAAGGTATTAGTCAAAAACATGGTAATGTATGCCTTTACTGTTGTCTCCATTGTGGTTTTCTTCCTGGAATGGGTACTGAAATAAGCGGTATATTTGTGTTAAAGACTACAGTATGTTCAGCAATTTCGCCTTTGGAATTTTTGAAGAGAGTATCGATAAATACCACATAGAAGACCGCGTAGATCAGCCTTTTGAAAATCCTTATCCCACAGATGATATCGCACACTTGCTCTATCGGAAAAACTGGATTGACACCGTTCAGTGGCATTACGAGGATCTCATAAGAGACCCGCAGATCGATCCTGACGCGGCACTTGAATTGAAGCGAAAGATCGATGCGAGCAACCAGCAGCGAACCGATCTGGTGGAATACATCGACAGTTATTTTCTGGAAAAATACAAGAGAGTCAGTATTGCTGATGGGGCGCAGATAAACACCGAGAGTCCGGCCTGGGCAATTGATCGACTTTCAATTCTGGCGTTGAAAATCTACCATATGCGGGAGGAAGCGGAACGGGCAGATGCGAGCGGGGCGCATCGGGAAGCCTGCCGTAGTAAACTCCAGGTACTCCTCGAACAACGGCAGGATTTGTCAACGGCTATAGATCAGTTGCTGGAAGATATCTCAAAGGGCGTCAAGTACATGAAAGTGTATAAACAAATGAAGATGTACAATGATGATGAGTTAAACCCCGTATTGCGTGGGAAAAGGAAATAACAAGCGCATCCTGGCGATACGACTTTCAGCCCTGGGGGATGTGGCCATGACAGTTCCCGTTTTGCTGTCGGTGACGCGTTTAAATCCTGAAATACGATTTCTTTTTATAACCAAAGCCCATTTTTCGCCCGTTCTGGAGCGATTAAACAACCTCGAAGTCTATCCTTTTGATGCCAATGGAATCCACAAGGGCCTCAAAGGATTATGGCGCCTGCGCCGGGAATTAAAGGGGGAAAACTTTGACAGTGTCGCAGACCTGCATGCCGTATTGAGAACGGGAGTCCTTAAACTCTTTTTTTCTTTTTCGGGAAAACCCTTTAAAAGCCTGCAGAAGGGAAGAATGGAGAAGAAGCAACTCACCTCCGGTGACCCGTCGGGATTTAAAGCATTGAAAAGCACCCATGAGCGCTATGCTGAAGTTTTTAGACGTCTGGGTTATCAGGCAGCACCCGGTCCCGGGGACATCCTCCAGAGGGAGACCTGGCCAAATGGTTTTGACGATGAACTGACCCAATCGAGCTCGCTAAGAGTGGGCCTGGCACCCTTTGCTGCCCATGCAGGGAAGTGTTATCCGGAGCCTCAAATGAAGGAACTCATCAAATTATTGGGGGCCGTGCCCAATATCCGGTTGTACCTCTTTGGAGGAGGCCAGCGGGAAATTGAAGTCCTGGATTTATGGGAAGCTTCGTATCCGCATTGTGTTTCTGTTGCAGGAAAAATACCCCTTAACGAAGAACTTGCATTGATTTCCAACCTCCGCCTAATGATTTCAATGGACAGTGGAAACGGACACCTTGCCGCAATGTACGGACTCCCGGTCCTCACGCTCTGGGGCGTAACACATCCCTACGCGGGTTTCACGCCTTTTAATCAGCCTGAAGCGAATAGTATATTGGCCAATCGGGAAAAATATCCAGCCATACCCACCTCGGTATATGGAAATAAAGTGCCTGAAGGCTATGATAAGGTTATGGAATCTATTCCTGCAAAGCGTGTTTATAACCGGGTTATAGAGATACTGCAGGAGCCTCAAATCTAGAATGCAGATTTCAGCGACATACCTTTAAAGTAACTTCGGAGCTGTTGCATATACTGATATCGCAGCATTCTCGGATTTCCACCGACCATCAGAGTGCGGATTCCAAAATAGGAAGCCATAATATAGGTGGCTATACCTTCACTGTCGTGATGCCGCTCCAGATACCCGTCGGACTTCCCTTTTTGCAGTGCTGTAACCAGACTCACCTCCCATACCTTGGTAATGTCATTCAGGTAACTTGAAATTTTTTCATTTCTGCCGTTGAATTCAGACATAAAGTTGCCCAACACAAATCCAAAATCGATAGGATTGTGCTCCGCGGTCTCAAGGGCATTTTCGAGGCATAATTCGATATTTTGAAAAGGATTCTCCTTGCCCTCTATGGGCTCAATCAGCATGCTGTACACCTTTCGGAACAACAAATGTTGTACGATACTGATCATAAAGTCTTCTTTGGACTGGAAGTGGTAGTAAAAAGCCCCCTTGGAGAGTTCTAGGGCCTTAAGAATATCGTCAA
This sequence comes from Robiginitalea sp., assembly GCF_049588695.1. Classification (GTDB taxonomy): domain Bacteria; phylum Bacteroidota; class Bacteroidia; order Flavobacteriales; family Flavobacteriaceae; genus Robiginitalea. The sequence continues at coordinate 3,085 of NZ_JBAVZJ010000598.1, read as the reverse complement.
GGCTGGTCTTGTAGTAGCCTTTTTGATAGAATAACTCGAGCCCTTTTTGTTGCATTCGGTTGACAGTTGCCCGACTTTTCAAATTTTTTTCCATAATGTGGGATTTGGTTAAAACAGACCTGGCGGTCGCTTTATCCTAACTCCTTAAAACGAGTGAATCCGTAAAAACATCGACGAAATGCAAAAAAGCATCGACGAAATGCAATATTTTAAAATAGACAAACACCCGAATTGTCTGTAACAGACTATACAGTTTGTCTAACCCTGGTTCCGGGAAAGCATTTTTTACCTTATTTCAAGCAAAAATTCAGGAGCATTCAGGTAACCGCACCCTGGCAACTGCTCCCTGCACCTGCAGTGCATCCATAACAGTGTTGGGAGATGACAATCTCGCGATTTTCCAGGAGGGTTTCCTGAAAATCCCTGATGTGTTGTACGCTGTTATTCACCTTCAGTCCGAGCATCTGATTGAAATCACAGTCATAGAGCCAGCCATCCCAGCTCACAGAAATAGTATTGGTACACATCACACTATTGACCGCCTCGGGATTGTACGCATCTACAAGTGCTGTCATATACTCCTCATAGTTTTCTGACGCGATGAGGTAGTCTAGGAAGCGGGCAATCGGGAGGTTGGTAATGGTGAATAAACTATTAAACTCAATGCCGAAGTCCTCTTTGAGTGCTTTTTTAAAATCGCGTTCGAGCGCTTGCTGATCCCCGGGGAGAAAGGCCCCTGACGGGTTGTACACCAAATCGAGCTGCAGTGCACTTCCGGGCATCCCGTAGCCTACCCTATTTAGTTCCTGCAGTGCCTTTATAGATTTGTCAAAGACCCCGTCACCTCTTTGCTTGTCGGTTTTTCCCCGGGTATAATGGGGCAGTGATGAAACGACGTGTACACCGTGTTTTGCAAAAAACTCAGGGAGGTCGTAGTATTTTTTATTCGCCCGGATTATGGTGAGGTTGGAGCGGACTATAAAATCCCGGATTCCGGCCTCAGCGGCTTGTTCTACAAACCACCTGAAATTCGGATTCATCTCCGGGGCACCCCCGGTAAGATCAAGGGTGTGGGCCCCCGTTGTCCGAATGACCTTCAGGCATTCCTCCATCGTCTCCCGGGTCATGATTTCTTTTCGATCCGGGCCGGCGTCTACATGACAGTGCTCACACACCTGATTACACATATAACCTACATTGATCTGTAGAATTTCCAAAGCGCGGGGGCGTAAGGCCCCATGCCCGGTTGCTGACAGTTTATCCCGAAAGAAAGGGAGTTCTCCGGATTCAAATAAGGACCCGTTCAGAATTTCCATCTGTCTGTTTGTATTGGCCAGGTCTTTTTCCCTGGCTTTGAGTGATTTAGTGGCCATTGTTTCGTTTTTCGGGCTTCCAATAATTTGTTGATTAACTTACATTGAGAGCTTTTCGTATTTATTCATCATTTGAACCCCATGAACCAGGGTGGCTCCGCTTTCGATTGCGGCCCCGGCGTGCACGGCTTCCATCATTTCTTCCCGGGTTATTCCGCGCTCCAGGCCATCCTTTGTGTAAGCGTCTATACAGTAAGGGCATTTTACAACGTGGGCCACAGCCAGGGCGATAAGTGATTTTTCACGTGCACTGAGGGCACCTTCTTCAAAAACTTTTCCATAGTAATCGAAGAATTTCTCGCCCAATGCTTCGCTCCATTCGGTAATCTTGCCAAATTTTCTAAGGTCAGCGGGATTATAATATTCTGATGCCATTTTTTATAGATTAAGTGTGAATAATTATGGATTCCGGGTCGCCTATGAGACGTCCAATGCATTTAGGGATCTATGCGATCCCTTGTAATTTTATCTGGAAAGTGAACTTAGAAAGGGGAGCCTTTATTAAATGGGGTAAAGACCTGAACGTCGAAAACCGGATGATCCCAAACCCGGGGCAGAACGGATTTTGCAGAGATAAAACTCAAAAGCAATTGATATAACCGGGAGGATATAAAGCGGGATGGGGTAAACCAATTCTGGCAGTCTTGGGGAGCGTCCAGATCCAGGAGGGGTGACAGTACTTTGCAACGGCCTCCAAGAGAAATAGTCCAATGCAATAACGCCTCAAACAGGTTTTTTTCCTGCCAGGGGAGGCGTAAAAAAGTCTTATAATCAAAATATTCCCGGTTTATCCCAATAAGGTAGGTGCCACCGTCTGGTGTAGGACCGAATACCGTTTTTCCGGCCTGGAGCTGGGCCACAGCTGTTTTGAGTGTTTCAGTACTCAGATCGGGACTGTCATTCCCAATAACCAGTAAGTGTTCTATACCCTGCTCATAGACAGACTTCATGGCGTTTCCCAGGCGTTCCCCGAACGAGGTCCCAACCTGAGACTTTTCATCAATATGGAAAACAGGTAATCCCGTCCGCCGGGCCTTTAATTTCGTATGGGCTGTCAGTTCCTCAATAAAGCGCTCCCCACCGGTCAGACCTTTATCTCGCGCATCCAATTGGGCGCTGCGGGCAAAAAGTAAAATGGCAGAAGTTCGAATCGACAAAACCAAGTAGATGGGATGTTATTTGAGACAACAAATTACAAGCAAAAAGGCATGTCTCAAAATAGAACCCCTCGAATACCTGAATTTTAACAGAAAATTCCCATTCGCAAAGGGCTACTGACCCGCCGGAGTTATTGAGACGAAAAATTCAAGCAGGCAATTCTCAAGACTGGCCCACAGGATTACTATTCCACAAAGTATTGTCTTTTCGGGCATCATCACTGCATATAATTTTCAGATGGGTTCTGAAATCAGTTGTCGGAAATCAGATGTCGTCGTAGTCGATTTTTAGCACTGCGGATTCTGCATGTGCCTGACAGGTGAGAATAAAGCCTTCGGCCAGTTCGCTTTCTGTTAGGATTTGATTTTTGACCATCGAGGCCTCGCCTTCGGTAACCCTTGCGATACAAGTGCTGCAAACCCCGCCCTGACAGCTGTATGGCGCATCAATTTTAGCCTTGATCAATGTATCGAGAACGATATTTTTCCGATCGATTTCCAGCGTGTGCACCGTATCGTCCAAAGTGATTTCAAGATGTGTTTTACCCGAGGTTT
>NZ_JBAVZJ010000597.1:0-1799 GCF_049588695.1 Robiginitalea sp. | reverse complement strand
TGACCTGCTCATATCCATTAACTGAAAACATGCCAACTATCAAGAACGATAAAATCGTTGATTTAAGAACTGTTTTTTGTGTTTTCATCATGTTGTTTATTTTACAATTTAAATATTTCTTTATTTAGGGTTGTACCAAATAGGACTGGTATACGCACGCTCTTGATGCTGCATTTTTGTACCTTCTGGCATTTCTACATTAAATTTCTTTGCATCATAGGCAGTCCATCGAGGCGTAGGAATTTCCAATACCCGAACGTAGTAAAATGCCTTTTGATTCATTGCATATTTCTTCTCTATGAGTTATAAATTTTTGATTTTCGAGTATAACTCAGGGTATAACAATAAAAGTAGTCGCAACAGCGCGTTCATACAATGAACGAAAGTGGAAGAAAAGTAGACATATAGAAGTAAATATTATGGAAAGCGTCTAAAGTGTCTTGAATGAGTTAAAAACCTTCTGGATTATTTATTGAAAATTGTTGCTCAATCCCAATAGAACCGTTACCGGTAACTTATATCCATTTTGAATAGCTAGTTTCTGATTCTTAGGAGTTTTGATCAATTGTAAACTGAACATTTTATATGTATTTTCGAATTAAACCTAAATTTCAACCATTAAAAAAGCTATGGAGTCTGATGTAAAAGAAATCAAAACCCATCATACATTTTGCAGAATTTGTGAGGCATTATGCGGTCTTGAGGTACAAACGCAAAACAATCAGGTAATTACTATCAAGCCTAATGAAAATCATGTTGCGACTGAAGGATTTTCTTGTGTAAAGGGCTTATACCAGCATGAAATGTATCAATCACCTGATCGGTTAAAGTATCCTTTAAAACGTCAAAAAGATGGTACTTATACGCGAGTTTCATGGCCTCAGGCGATTCGAGAAATAGGAGATAAAGTAAAACAATTACATAAAGAGGAAGGCGCAGACGCTATAGGCATGTATGTTGGAACAGCAGCTGGTTTTAGTGTATTACATCCTGTTTTTGCTCAGGGTTTCATGACTGGATTAGGTTCTAAAAGCATGTATAGTTCATCTACACAGGATTGTTCTAATAAATTTGCAGTTTCAAAACTAATTTATGGGTTTCCATTCACACTTCCTTTTCCAGATTTAGATCATATCAATTGCCTTATCATCGTTGGAGCAAATCCAGTTATCTCAAAATGGAGTTTTTTACAGGTGCCAAATCCTGGTAAAAAATTAAAAAAGCTCGAAAACAGAGGGGGTAAATTATATATCATAGACCCTAGAAAAACTGAAACAGCAAAGGTTGTTGGAAATCATTTATTTATTCGTCCTTCAACTGACGTGTTTTTTTACCTTTCTTTTCTCCATGAACTCATCAATCAAAATGGCGTTGACTATAAATTTGTTGAAGATCATACAGTCGGAATAAAAGACATAAAAGATTTAGTCAAAGATTGGTCTCCGGAAAAAACAGAAGAAGTTACCCGAATAAGAGCTATAGATTTAAAAGAAATGGTTCTCAAATATATTCAGGCAGATGGGGCAGCATTATACTGCTCCACCGGAGTGAATATGGGAGGTTATGGATCTTTGGCATTTTGGCTGCAAGAAGTAATAAATGCTATTTCTGGAAATTTAGATAAGAAAGGAGGAACCTTAGTAGGAAAAGGAGTGATGGATTTTATAAAATTTGGTGTTAAAAATGGCATCCTAATGCGCACGGATAAAAGTAGGGTTGGAGGCCTGACTTCTGTAAATGACTCCTTTCCTGGTGGTTTATTGGCGGATGAAATTCTAACTCCAGGCAAAGGACAATTG
>NZ_JBAVZJ010000596.1:0-6165 GCF_049588695.1 Robiginitalea sp. | reverse complement strand
GGCTTCTGACTTTATCAAATCGACCATCCGTGTCTATGGGAATTCCGTTATCGAAGCTGGGGGGAAAGTTGGGGAAACTCCTGCCATTAAAGAACTCGAGGGATATATCAAAGGATAACGGATCGTCACTCCTGGTAGCAATCAGAAGTGATAAAAAGCATTCTGTAGGTGCACTAACTTGTAATTACCGGGTTTTCCACAGAGTTGGATAATATCAAAACGGACTTCTATTTCCAAACCATGCGCCCGTACAAAATGATCTGCTGCCCGCACCAGGCGCCGAATTTTTAACGGGGATATCGTATGGGAGAGCGACTTGTAAAAACCTTTGGTACGGGTTTTGACTTCAACGACAACCAATACGCCACCCCGGAAGGCCAGAATATCGATTTCAGCCCTGCGAAAGCGGTAATTCCGATCCCAGATTTCATACCCCTTTTCATACAGATAAGCTACCGCAGCTTCTTCTCCTGCCATTCCCTGTCTGTAGTGCGCAGCGAGGGCCTTTTTTTCCCGATTCATTTCTAAAAAGATGTAATTCATCGAAAATAAACGTGTTTCACCGCAAGAATATAGCGTTGAACATATCTTCACCGCGCCTTTTATCGAAAAAGCACAACCTGGGATACTATCCCTATTTGACCCGCGTTTCAAAAGAGTCCCTAACCCGATGAACCTGCTTTAAGCACGCTATGACGATGGAGTATTTTGTGAATTGTAATACCGCTCCGCTGGCACCCAACACGAGTCCATTGGACCGGTTGCAGGTACAGCACCTGTACAGAAGGGCGGGTTTTGGTGCTTCAGTACAAACCATTGACCAGGCTGAAGGTCAGTCCGCCGATCAGTTAGTGGATTCAATTATAAATCAGGCCCTGGCCCTTCCTCCGATTCCTGCCCCGGAATGGGCCACATGGAATCAGGACAACTACCCGGCTGACAACGACCAGAGACGCGCGGTTATACGCACTCAGATCGATGCCCTGGCCCTGGATTACATCCGGGAATTACAGACCAATACCTTAAGGGATCGCCTGAGTTTTTTCTGGAGCAATCACTTTGTGACCGAGCTGGATGTCTATGACAGTCCCGCCTTCCTGTATGAATACGTCAACTGCCTTCAGCGCAATGCCCTGGGCAACTTCAAAACCTTTGTACATGAAATCGGGTTGACCAATGCCATGCTGTTTTATTTGGATGGCGCTTTTAATAATGGAAGGAACCCGAACGAGAACTACGCCCGGGAGTTGTTTGAACTCTTCACCCTTGGAGAAGGGAATGGGTATACGGAAGAGGATGTTGTAGAAACCTCAAAAGCCCTTTCGGGGTACACGGAACGCGGAGAGGTTCGATGGACCCCTGTCCTTTTTGATGAAACTGCTTTTGACAGCGGGCCCAAGACTATACTCGGTCAAACCGGGAACTGGGGATACGACGATGTTATAGACATTCTCTTTCAGGAGCGTCCCCAGGAAATTGCCGGATTTATATGTCAAAGGCTTTATGAATTTTTTGTGCATCCGGACTCCAGTGATGCCGCGGGTAATGCCCAAACCATCATTTCCGGTATGGCCGCAACCTTTATTGCAAATGATTTTGAACTTGCACCCGTACTCTCCCAACTTTTTAAAAGCCAACACTTCTTCGATGATAATGCCATAGGGGTCATCATTAAGAGTCCTTTTGATCTTTACCTGAATTTTATTGACGAAACCGGCTTCACCGCTACGGAAACCACGCTCTCCTTTACACGGGAATCTGCCAGGTTATTGGGCCAGGAACTCTTTGATCCGATAGATGTGGCGGGGTGGCAGCGCAACCGAAGCTGGATCAATACAAATTTCATGATCGGCCGCTGGCTCACCATGGAGGTCCTGATACAAGGGTATTTTCAGGAAAACCCGGAACAATTCCGCACGCTTGCCATGGAGGTTGCAGGTGCGGCCAATAGCAATACAAGTAACCCCGAAACCGTGGTAAGGGCCCTGGTAGATAAATTTCTGCCAAAGGGCCTGCTCACGGATCAGGAGTTTGAAAACGCCATGTCCGTGTTTAAAATAGAGGACGTTCCCGGGAACTATTACGGCCCGGATTACGTGGACGGTGGTTTGGGTTTATGGATGCTCGCGGTAAGTATGGAAGTGCCTCAACAGGTTTTCCTGCTGCTTTTGCATTTGGCACGACAACCTGAATTCCAGTTAAAATAAACCTACTACTATGTGTGATTCTCATAACCCAATTCCGAGGAATGAACGCGCTCAACACGATCAGGAGCACACGGTCTGGAGTCGGCGTTCCTTTCTTCAGGCCCTTGGAATTGCCGGATCGGGTTCCCTGATGCTTGGGGGCAATGTCCTTTCTGCCTCTTCCCCGTCGCCTTTGACCTCCGCCATCGCCAATGCCGAGGGAGATGGGATCCTGATCCTGATCCGACTCTCGGGAGGGAATGACGGGCTCAGTACGGTCATCCCGATCGAACAGTACGACAGCTACGCCAATGCCCGGCCGAATATCTACATCCCGGAGAGTAAAATCATCAAACTGACCGATGAGTTTGGGATTCCCTCCTATATGCAAGCCCTGGAAAGCCTCTGGGGAGAAGGGCAGTTTAAGGCGGTTCACGGTGTGGGTTACCAGAACCAAAGCCTCTCTCATTTTACCGGTTCCGATATCTACGCCAACACCGACCTTGAAACCACGGGTTTCAGTGGACTCAACACGGGATGGATGGGGCGTTACTTTGAAAATATTTATCCGGAATACCTGATTAACCCCCCGGCAGCCCCGGCAGCCGTCCAAATCGGTAATTTTGGGAACCTCGTTTTCGAAGGTGAGGAAACCAACTACGCCTTTGTGACTTCCAATATCGACCAGCTGGAAGAAATCGCTGAAACCGGAGTGCAATACAATATGGACCCACAACTCTACGGAGATTGTATGTATAGCGATCAGATCCGATTCTTAAGGGGTGTGGCCAATACCACGTACGAATACTCAGGTGTAATCCACGATGCCTATGAGCGGGGTCAGAATGAAGTGGAATACCAGGATAATAATTTTGCACGCCAACTCGCCCTTTTAGCCCGATTGATCAAAGGGAATCTCGGCACCAAAGTCTATATGATCTCCATGGGAGGATTTGACACCCATGGAAACCAGCCCCTGGCACACGAACGGCTGATGACCAATCTCTCGGTGGCTGTAAACAATTTTTACGAAGACCTGTCCTTTACCCAGCAGGATGATAAGGTACTCAGTATGACCTTTTCGGAATTCGGAAGACGGATCTTCGAAAATGGTTCCAACGGTACGGATCACGGGAAAGCAGCACCTACGCTCTTCTTTGGTTCCGGTTTGCAGGGAAGCGCTTTTGTCGGCGAACACCCATCCCTGGAAAGTCCCAACAACCGCGGGAATCTTGAATACACCATGGACTTCCGGGACCTCTACGCCACGGTCCTGGCCGAATGGCTCTGCGTACCCATTCCTTTAGTGGAACAACACTTATTGGGACATCCCTATACCCCTGTAAACCTCGGTTTTAATTGTAGTGGTGTCGAATTTCCAGATATCGCCTATGACGATGAGCCCCATACCCCGCCTACTTCAGGTCCGGATCCAGACCCCCTGCCCGAACTCCCGGCAGGTGACCCGGCAGAGGGTATTGTCCACATGCCCTTCTACCCCACGGAAGCGAATCCGCATATCCATCTGGAGATGCCCTTTTCGGCCCATGTAGATGTGACCCTTTTTAACATTCTCGGTCAGAAGGTCGCCACCCTGTACAATGAGATGTTGATGGGCGGCAGTCTGGATATCAATGTGCGCGACCGCGTTCCCAGGCATCTGGCTACCGGGAAATACATTTATCGCATCAGCGTTCGGGATCAGAAAATGGCGAAATCCCTTATGGTTTCCTAACTCCCTTTTAATTTTGGTTATTTTTGTGCTCCATAGCACTAAATTATGACCCAACAGGAGGGTTCTTTTTCAAGGACCACAGTCACCGCCGCCCTACCTTATACCAACGGCCCTATTCACATTGGCCACCTTGCAGGGGTCTATGTCCCTGCTGACATCTATTGTCGTTTCCTGCGTTTATCGGGCAAAGATGTCCTTTTCGTGTGCGGTAGTGACGAGCACGGGGCAGCCATCCCGATGAAGGCCAAAAAAGAAGGGGTAACCCCACAAGAATTGATCGATAAGTACCACCACATCATCGCGGCGTCTTTCGAGGAATTCGGGATTTCCTTCGACAACTATTCCCGAACCTCCTCAGATATCCATAAAGAAACGGCCTCTGAATTTTTTAAGGATCTCTACAATCAGGGGGATTTTATGGAAGAAACCAGGGCCCAGCTGTACGATGCGGAAGCCGAACAATTTCTGGCCGACCGCTTTGTTACGGGAACCTGTCCGAAATGCGGTTATGAAGAAGCCTATGGGGACCAGTGTGAGCAATGCGGCTCTTCACTAAACGCCACAGATCTGATCAATCCCAAATCCGTCCTTACCGGTGCCGTTCCGGTATTAAAAGAAACACGTCACTGGTATCTTCCCCTCGACCAGTATGAAGGGTTTTTAAAGCAATGGATTCTGGAAGGGCATAGAGAGGATTGGAAACCCAATGTATACGGGCAGTGCAAATCCTGGATCGATGATGGACTTAAACCGAGGGCCGTTACACGGGATCTGGACTGGGGCATCCCAGTACCTGTGCCCGGGGGAGAAGGAAAAGTCCTTTACGTCTGGTTTGACGCCCCGATTGGCTACATTTCGTCAACACGGGAGTGGGCTGCCAGGGAAGGAAAAGACTGGGAACCTTATTGGAAAGATCCCAAAACCCGCCTGCTTCACTTTATTGGAAAAGACAACATAGTATTTCACTGTATCATCTTTCCCAGTATGCTCAAGGCCCACGGGGACTATATTTTACCGGACAACGTCCCTGCCAATGAGTTTTTGAACCTCGAAGGAAAAAAACTCTCTACCTCGAAAAACTGGGCGGTCTGGTTGCATGAATACCTGCAGGATTTTCCGGACATGCAGGATGTCCTGAGGTACGTACTTACCGCCAATGCCCCGGAAACCAAAGACAATGATTTCACCTGGAAAGACTTCCAGGCCCGGAATAATAACGAACTGGTCGCCATATTCGGGAATTTCGTAAACCGGGTGGTCGTCCTGACCCACAAATACTTTGATGGTACTATCCCCGCAGCGACCCAACTGAGTGGAACTGACCAGGAGGTGTTGACTGCACTTTCCCGTTTTCCAGGGCAGATTTCAGGCAGTTTAGAGCGATTCCGCTTCCGGGAAGGCCTTCAGGAACTGATGAGCCTGGCCCGTCTGGGCAACAAATATCTGGCCGATGAAGAACCCTGGAAAGTCATTAAAGAAGATCGGGAACGCGTGGGCACTATTTTAAATACAGCCCTGCAACTGGCGGCGGGTCTCGCGGTCCTTGCTGAACCGTTCCTGCCGTTTACTTCTGAAAAATTAAAGAAGATTTTAAATTTTAAATCTCTTAAAACACCCTCAACCTGGGACAGTCTCCCCCAAAAAACCGATACGCTCCCTGCAGGACATCTCATAGGTCCTGCTGAACTGCTTTTTCGAAAAATTGAGGATTCAGAAGTTGACGCCCAACTCAATAAGCTCATTCAGACTAAAAAAGAAAATGAAATGTCCGATACGCCTCTACTGCCCCAAAAGGAAACCATCGATTATGAAACCTTTTCAAAAATGGACCTCCGCGTAGGCACCATTGTCTCTGCAGAGAAAATGCCAAAGACCAAAAAGCTCATCGTGATGAAGGTAGACACCGGGTTGGATACCCGGACTATTATCTCAGGTATTGCGGAACACTACGAACCGGAGTCCCTGATCGGCAAGAAAGTAACCGTGCTGGTAAATCTGGCCCCCAGGCCCCTGCGCGGGGTAGAAAGCCAGGGTATGCTGCTCCTGGCGGAGAATCCGGATGGGAAACTCACTTTTGTCACCCCGGAAGACGCAGCTTCCGCCAATGGCTCCCCGATTACCTGAGGCAGGTAGAGGGTACGAAGAGAAGTCTTCAGTTGGCAGTGGCAGTTGGCAGGGTCACTTCCCAAGATCTAATTTCTTTTTTGACTGCAAACTGGGACTGGGAACTGCATAGTTTCAAAG
>NZ_JBAVZJ010000595.1:0-5419 GCF_049588695.1 Robiginitalea sp. | reverse complement strand
CTGTATATTTTTGTCCTGGAAGGCAAAGCCACGATAGGGGGTGAAACGCTGGAGCGCCGCGACGCCCTTGGGCTTTGGGATTTTGACACTATCGAATTCCACATAGAGGAAGACAGCAGGATTTTATTGATGGAGGTACCCTTTTCAAATTGAAGCCGCAGGTTTTAAGATGAAAAAATGAGTTTTATCATGTCATTTCTTACTTTGGAGCGTTAGATTTACCTCTGAATTTAACGCAGACTCCCTTTTCCAAATGAATAAGACGATCCTGGTACCTTATGATTTTTCAAAAGCTTCCGAATACGGAGTTACATACGCCATAGATTTTGCCTCTTCCCGCCCAGGTGTGGATCTGCGGTTTTGTTTGATCTCAGAGGCAGAAGACCCGGAACTTTTCGAAAAGGGTAAAAAAAAGATTACCGATCAGCTTTCCAGGGCCTTTCAGGGAAAAATCACCTGGACACAATTGATACCCGGCTCCGTCAAGGGCCTTTTGGAGAAGTGTGTGGAAGAAAAGGTGGATATGGTCATCATGGGTACCTCAGGCTCAACTGAGGAAAATGCGAATACCAAAACGGCAGAAATGGTACTCAAGGCCGAATTCCCTGTTTTGGTAGTCCCTGCCGGAACCGTCGAAGATTTCAAGCTTTCCCGTATAGCCCTGGTCCTGGGCCATAATGAGATAGACGATCCGAATTTATTACACACCCTGTTACAAATCTCCCGAAGGTTCAACGCCTCTGTCACAGTGCTTACAATCGCGGGAGAATCTAAAAATTATGGGTATTCCGAAGAGGAAGAGCGCAATGAACATCTTTTGGAATACTACCTGGAATCCTTCTATTCCCACCATGTCTATATAAAACACAAAGATGTCGTCGAAGGAATCTTTGACTATATAGAAGCCCACGACATTGACATGGTTGCTATTTTCCCCAACAATCACGTCAAGAAAGGTACACCTTCTGAAGGCCGCCTTACACGAATCCTGGCCCAGCAATCCAAAACCCCCCTGCTCGCCATTGAGCATTAAGATCGTTTCAGCTACAAGCCTTTCACAAAAGGGTACCTGGACTAATGTAGCCTTGCGAATGCCTTTGTCGTGATTTCAGACTTTTTGACCCTGATGACTGCGCCGACTACTTAAATAATATGTATTTTGGGCTCGTTTTAACCCCAAGTAAAAAATGAGTACATCCTCTGACTATGCCACCTGGCACCATCCCTATAAGCCCGCGCGAAAGTACAATAAGCGGGTTGCGTATTTCAGTATGGAATTCGGAATTGATCAGGGCCTGAAGATTTATTCAGGCGGCCTTGGATTTCTGGCCGGGTCCCACCTGCGTTCCGGATATGACCTGAAACAGAACATGATTGGGGTGGGTATTCTATGGAAATACGGGTATTACGACCAGCAGCGGGCAGAAGACGGGACCATGATCGCACGCAGGATCCAAAAACGATACAGTTTTCTGGAGGATACCGGCATAGAAGTGGGCATCACCATTGGGGGAAATCCGAATGTCCGTGTACGGGCGTACGTCCTCAAACCTGAAGTCTTCGGCACCGTTCCTCTCTATCTGCTTTCTACCGACCTGCCCGAAAACGATTACCTCTCCCAGACAATCACAGACAATTTATACGACTCCAATGAAGAGACGCGTATATCCCAAAATATGGTCCTTGGTATTGGTGGAGCTAAAGTGGTCCAGGCTCTGGGCGGAGCCGAAAAATACCATCTAAATGAAGGGCATGCCCTTCCCGCCTTCTACCATCTGAAGCATAATGGAATAGACCCTTCCCAATTCGTTTTTACCACCCATACCCCTGAACAGGGCGGTAACGTCGTCCGAAATGGATATCACCTGAATTCCCGAGGATTCTTCGGACGGACCCTTTCGGGGCCTGAACTCCAGAAGGAATTGGTTGGGGATGGCCTTAATTATACGGTATCGGCCCTGCGCCTGGCAAAGAAGGCCAATGCGGTTTCAAGCCTGCACGGAGAAGTAGCCCGGGGCATGTGGAAGCCATTCGGCCTGGATTCTAAAATTTCACATATAACCAATGCCCAACACCCTGGTTTCTGGACGGATAAAACCCTTCAAAAAGCCTTTAGCCAAAACAAAGTGCGTGCTTTCCAGAATCGGAAAAAGGAGTTAAAAAAACTACTCTTTAAAGAAGTCCTCAACCAGACGGGCACCCTTATGGATCCGGATGTGCTGACAGTGGTTTGGGCGCGTCGCTTTGCTGCCTATAAACGACCCGACCTGTTGTTGTACGATTTTCAAAGATTTCTGAGACTCTTCCAAAGGCCGGGACAACCTCTTCAGATCATTTGGTCCGGGAAGCCCTTTCCCAAAGATTTCAATGCCATCAACACCTTTAACCGCCTGGTGGAAGTCAGCGCAAATTCACCCCACCTGGCGGTACTCACCGGATACGAAATTGCCTTGTCCCGTGCCCTGAAATGCGGGTCGGATATCTGGTTGAACACTCCCAGGATTACACGGGAAGCCTCTGGAACGAGTGGGATGACCGCAGCGATGAATGGTTCTTTGAACCTGTCGGTCAATGACGGGTGGATTCCGGAATTCGCCGAACACGGTAAGAATGCCTTTGTACTGCCTTCTGTCGACCCCGGCCAGCCTATATCCGTGCAGGACGAACTGGACAGTCAGCATTTATACAGCATGCTGGAGAACGAAGTCCTGCCCATGTATTACCAGGATCCCAAGCGGTGGATGGAACTCGTCTTTGAGGGCAAGTCTGCCGTAGATCCTCAATTTTCCAGTCATCGAATGGCGGAACAGTATTACACAGCACTTTATAAAGACTAGGTCTTGAAGGCTTAGCGACTGCGCCCGGGTCTTTCCCGGACTTTACCGGGCCTAACCGATCGTAAAGGGTTGTCCGGTGCTCTGCAGGGCCGCGAACCACAATTCCCCCTCGAGATCTATCTTCTTCCGGTGCTGCACGACCTCCTCGATCGGCAGATACACCAACTGGTTGTTCAAGAGCCCAACCACAAACCGGGTTTTACCCGCCATGGCTCCGTGTACAGCCTGATAGGCCAGTCGATTACAGAAGATACTGTCACTGGCATTCGCGGGTGCTGAGCGGATGATATAACTGGGGTCGATATACTTAATGGTCACTTCGGTCTTCTGTGCTTTAAAGTGTGCCGCGATTTCGGCGTTTAGAAAAACCCCGATATCCTTGTGCTTGATATTTCCCGAGGCATCGCGAATCTCAGCATCACTTTTGATCAGATGCTGACCGGCACCTTCGGCCACCACAATCACCGCATGGTGCTTGGCCTTTAACCTGCGCTCGAGTAAATCCAGCAATCCATTTTCACCTTCCAGTTGAAAGGGCAATTCCGGGACCAATAAAAAATTCACCTCAGGCATAGCCATCGCGGCCGAAGCAGCGATAAAGCCACTGTCCCTCCCCATCAATTTAACGATAGCAATTCCGTTGTAAGCTCCCTTAGCCTCATTATGGGCATCCCTGACAATCGGGGAAGCTACATCGTAGGCCGTTTCAAAACCGAATGACTTATCGATCAGGTCAATATCATTGTCAATGGTTTTGGGAATTCCGATCACGGAGATATTCAACCCCCGGCTCTCAATTTCCCGTCCGATGGCCTCACATCCTTTTAAGGTTCCGTCACCTCCAATAGTAAAGAGCATATCTATCCCGAGGCGCACCAGGGTGTCCACGATGTCGGAGGGTTCCTGCCCCCCCCTGGATGAGCCCAGGATGGTCCCGCCAAATTGATGAATATCCCTCACCTTATCTGGGGTAAGCTCGTGATAGGGATGGGTGTTTTCAGGTCCCAGACCCTGATATCCATAAGGAATACCAATGATTCTGGGGACTCCGTAAAAATAGTGCAGGCCCATGACCAGGCTTCGGATCACATTGTTGATGCCCGGGCATAACCCCCCGCAGGTCACAATGGCGGCCGTCGTATTTTCCGGATTGAAAAATACTTTTTTTCGCGGGCCGGCCTTCTCGACACAGAGCGGCTGCGTACCTGCATTCAGGGCCTGGTTATAGGCATCCAGACCCGTTTTAAAGACGATTTTCTGAGAATCCGTGACAAAATTAAAAAGCTTATCGCCCTTATTGCTGCTCAATGGCAAAGGAGATAAACGCTCAGCAGAGCCCAGGGTATGTATTTTAAATGGATCTTTTTTCATAGATAAACCTTCTTATAGGAAAAAACTGAAACATGAGAACAGAGAGGCGTGCCCTCTCAGGAATCCGCACCACCCAATTCCAGTTTTTCGGCGAAATAATCACAGAAATCCCGCATGGTCGCGGTCATTTTTTCATCCTGGGTGGCCTTCAAAAACGTATCGGACATAGCGACCAGGGTTTGGTGAAAGAAAACCTTCATCTCATCCAGGGGCATGTCTTTGGTCCAGAGGTCAATTTTCAGGGATTCTTTGTTGGCGTGGTCCCAAACTGAAAGCAGCATGGCTCTGGCCTCCTGGTTTTCGATACCCCCATCCTCAGCAGACCAGGTAAGCCCCTCCGGGACCCTGTTTTCATCCAGGGTTACTTTCAGGCTGATTTCCGAGGAGTGTAGATTTTTTGACATATTACTTTCGCGGTTTATAGTTCGACTCCCTAAAGAGTTCTTCTTCGGGAATGGCAAGGAGTTCCCGCAATTCCATTTCGTTTTGTTCCATAAAGGACCGCACAATTTGCCATCCGATATACTGCCCGATACGCCCGGGAGATTCGTTATCCAGAACCAAACCGAATTTACTAAAGGGCGCCGGCTGCAGAAAGCGCGGCTCCAGTTTTTTATCCGTACTGTAGAGCAGTTCCCGTTCGATAAAATATCTCCATACCTGATTTTCGTTATCTCTGGCCCATTGCATTTCTGCAGCTGTATATTTGATTTTAACGGAATCCGCCGCCAGAGGCATCAGTTTATCTTTCAAATACAATCCCTTTCCGCAATGGACCATCTGCGCGAGAAAACTTCGGTCTGTCGGCCGGGGGACTGCGTTTTCACAAAAGTCATCAGCAACATCAGTGATCATAAACGCCGCGTCGAGTTCTTTCGCTACAAAATTTGGAAGACCCTCGTAAAATTTATGATCCGGCCCCAGGTAATTATCCAGTCCTATAACAAGCAGTGAATCTGTTAAAATCACTTTGTTTTTGTAGTCCACATTGGAGGTAATGGTCAGCACCGTTTCAGGTAGGGGAGCCTGCGGAAAATAATAGGCCACGTGTTTAAAAAATAGCTCCAGCTCGGTTTCATAGGGTTCAAAGTCGGGAAATGAGGCCTTGACCTCTTTTCTGAGTTGCTGTTGCAGCGTATCGGACATCGTTTGTATCCAAACCGAATCTGGAAACTGCTCTGGAAACAAATAGGGGTATGAACTTTTAAGGG
>NZ_JBAVZJ010000594.1:0-1666 GCF_049588695.1 Robiginitalea sp. | reverse complement strand
GCCCACTGCCCACTGCCAAGTTACAGATTGGGGCTCCAAGGCATACTCTGCAATATATTGGGGTTTTGATTAAAGTCGCACTCGGCTATTTCGTCGTCTTGCCTCCCATGGCCGTAAAGACCCTGTCCACCGGTTCCCAAAGCTCTATTTTATTTCCTTCGGCATCCATGATGTGCACAAACTTTCCATAATCAAAAGTTTCAATGTTATCGAGTACGGTTACTCCGTTTTCTTTGAGTTTGTCGACCAGCCCCTCAATGTTCTGAACCCTGTAATTGATCATAAATTCCTTCTTTGAGGGGGCAAAATATTCGCTTCCCTGGGCAAAAGGACTCCATTGCAGATAGTTTATCTCCTCCGGCCGGTGGGCATTTCTAAATTCAAAACTCGATCCCCATTGATTGACCTCCAGACCCAAATTCCGGGAATACCATTCTTTAATTTTCTCCGGGTTTTCCGAAAAAAAGAAAATACCCCCTATCCCGGTTACTTTAGGAATCGAATCTGCTTGTTGCTTTGATTTGTCCGTATGTTTACTCTGATCTGCCATGGTTTTTGGTTTATCGGTTGTCGAGTGACAGCGCGAAACTAAATAAACATATCAGCCGTCCTATGATTTTGGGGTTTTGCGAACTATTTGGACACTCCCCCGGTAGTCAGTGGTAACCTGTTTTACTCGTCGGGACCAATAACGACGGTTTCTACATTTTCAAACTCGAACTTTTTTAAGCCCTCATCCCATCCCCAGGATTTCACAGTCTGTTCTCTCTCCCCGGTGGGGGATTGAGCAACGGCAACGGTAAATAGTATATTACTTTCTTTCTTTGATTCAATGAAGGTTCCGTTGCCGCCCCATTCCTTATCCTCCGGCATGGAATAAACGGATCCATCGCGGGTATCAACCATTGCCCCGGTCACACAACCGGAGCCACAACCCCAGGTAACAACTACATAATGGGATGCAAAATTCACCTCAAGCGAATCGTACTTTTCAGTGATGACAGTTCGGTATTCTTTAGCTATAGGATTGCTTTCAAAGTTAATATCAGCCCTGCCATCGTTTTCGACTTTTTGAGATAGAGTAGTTTCGGTTTCCCGTTCTGTTTTAGTTCTGTCCTGGCAAGAAGTAATCGAGAGTGCCAGTAGTGTGATTAAGAATAGTTTTTTCATAAAAACTTTTTATATCCGGATGCATTAATACTCACGAATTTTATCGATAACAAATAGTCTGGAGGCTTCACCATCCTGCAATTTGTATTGTATTTGACGGGTTCCGCCCGTGGGATTGCTATTGGAGTCCCCTGACTTATATAAAGGAAATCTGCGTTGTAAACTTGCCTCCACAATAGCAAATTCATCGTGACCCATATACCCCATACTGGCTTCTTTATTTTCGGTGATATCCGGGAAATAGATTTGGCTTATGGACTTTCCACTATTTACAGAATAACCAATTACATTGCCATAGCTGCCACTTCCGGCTGAAACGGTATAAATTAAGATTTCAGGAAACCCATCGGAATTTAAATCTTCAATTTCTGCATTAACGATTTGTCCGTCTATTTCCAATGCAATTTTTTGATTATCAATTTCCAATCCACTAGGTTGAATGGTCAGCTCACTGACCGCACCCCCACCGATGGTTGTTATATCAAATGTTATATCC
>NZ_JBAVZJ010000593.1:0-7865 GCF_049588695.1 Robiginitalea sp. | reverse complement strand
GGACACCCTTGCGAAAAAGCTTCGCCACATACGCATGGAGCACGGGGCCATTTCTTTTGATAAGGTAGAAGTTAAATTCAATCTGAATGAGGAGAATGAACCGGTTGGCGTTCATTTTAAGGAAAGTAAAGATGCCAACAAGTTGATTGAAGAATTTATGCTTCTGGCCAATCGGAAAGTGGCTGAGTTTATCGGGAAACAGCGACCTGAAAAAACGTTTATCTATAGAATTCACGACGAGCCCAATGAGGATAAACTCATATCCCTGAATAGTCTGGTGAAACGGTTTGGATACCAATTGAATTTTAGGGATAAAAAAGCACTGAACACTTCTTTAAACCAACTCCTGGAGGATGTAAAGGGGAAAAAAGAACAGAACATGGTCGATACCCTGACCATCCGAACTATGAGCAAAGCTGTGTACAGCACACAAAACATCGGGCACTATGGCCTGGCGTTTGACTACTATACCCACTTTACGTCCCCGATACGGCGGTACCCGGACGTTATGGTACACCGGCTATTGCAGCACTATCTGGATGGTGGGAAGTCCCCGGAGTTTACCAAATACGAAGAACAGGCCAAACACGCCTCACAAATGGAGTATCTGGCGGTGAGTGCTGAAAGGGATTCGGTGAAGTATATGCAGATTAAGTTTATGGAAGATCATCGGGACCAGGAGTTTACCGGTGTGATTTCAGGAGTCACCGAATGGGGAATTTACGTTGAGATCATCGAAAATAAGTGTGAGGGAATGGTGCGTATACGCGATATAAAGGATGATTATTATACCTTTGACGAACGTCAGTATGCCCTTGTTGGTGAAAGGAAGGGAAAGATATACCAACTGGGAGATGAGGTAAACGTAACTGTAAAGAATACGGATCTCGTTAAACGACATTTGGATTTTGCCCTGATCGGTAAAGCCTGAGGGTAGAAAAGAAAACCCACCAATGAACCGCAACCTGTTCATTCTTTGTATTTCCTTTTTAGGGCTGTTGTCTAAACCGGTAACAGCTCAGGAAAAAACCGTGAATCAAACACTCTCGGCCTTTTCAGAAATCAAGGTTTTTGACGGGATTTCCGTAAACCTGATTCCCGGCGAGAAAAATGAGGCCGTGATACGTGGGGCCAATGTGGACGACGTGACCATCCTGGTCAGTGAAGGCAGTCTGAAAATCCGAATGAAGGTGACGAAAATCTTTAGTGGCTACCGGACTTTTGTCGATGTATACTACCGACAGCCCCTACGGGTGATCGATGTCAATGAGGACGCCCGTATTATTAGTAAGGAAACCATTAAGCAGGAAGTCCTGGAAGTAAAGGCCCAGGAAGGGGGGGAAATTCAGGTGCAGGCAGACGTTACCCAATTCCTGGTAAAAGTGGTCACTGGAGGGGTTATAAAGGCCGCAGGAGGATCTAAAAACCAGGATGTGCAGATTAATACCGGGGGTACCTACAGGGGGAAGGATTTTAAAACAGGGTTTAGTACAGTAAATGTCAATGCAGGTTCCCTGGCAGAGATCCATGCTGCGGATTATGTAAAAGCCACGGTAAAGGCTGGAGGAGAGGTCCTTGTATATGGTGACCCGGCCAAGATGGATGAGAAAACAGTATTCGGAGGCACTATCAAACGAATGTAATTTGCGATGATTGAAGATATTCAGGCAGCTATTCCCCTGGGCTTTTTGTTGAGCTTTATGGTGGGGCCTGTTTTCTTCGTATTGCTGGAAACGAGCGCTACCAAGGGTTTCAGAGCTGGGTTTGCCCTGGATTTAGGGGTTATCTTCGCGGATATTATTTTTCTGTTCATCGCGTATTTCAGTAGCTTTCAATTACTCGAAAACCTGAGCAATCAACCGGGGCTGTACGTCTTCGGGGGTGTTATCCTCCTGATCTACGGATTGACCACTTTTTTCCGATCCGATTTTAAAGAAAAAAAACCGAGGATAGTCACAAGGGGTAGCGATTACCTGGGGCTCTTTGTCAAGGGGTTCCTCCTGAATTTTATAAATATAGGGGTTCTGGTATTCTGGCTCGGTGTAATTATTATCGTGGGCCCCAGCCTCAATAATCAACCCAATCGGATTATCACTTTCTTTTCGGCCATGCTTGGAGCCTATCTCATCACGGATATTTTTAAAATTCTTCTCGCCAAACAATTGCGCCGCAAACTCACGCGGGATCGTATTTTACAGGTAAAAAAAATACTGGGGGTCATCCTCATCATTTGTGGGATAGTCCTTATTGTCAAGGGGTTTCTTCCAAAAGACCAGTTGAGTATTGAGCAGGGAATAGAGCTCATTCGGGAATAAAAAAACCCCGGCGTAGCCAGGGTTGAATTTTAATTCTTTGAGGCATCGAGCGGATTCGAACCGCTGTACAAGCTTTTGCAGAGCTGTGCCTAGCCACTCGGCCACGATGCCATTAATTTACTGCGGCAAATTTAGTGTTTTTCCTATTTAAAGGCAGCATATTTTACCTTGTTTTACTCAAAACTACGGTGACTTGCTGTACATCCCCGCCAATGGGAGGATTAATTTTAGAAATTGAAACCTCAGCTGCAGAGACCGTATCGATTTCGTTAAAAATACGATCGAGAATCCGGGCACCAACGGTTTCCAAAAGATGACTTCGAAGTTCCATTTCCAGACTTACGATGCGATTAAGGACCACATAGTCGACGGTGTCGCTAAGCTGATCTGTAGCGGATGCTTTTTCCAGATCCGCAGTTACTTCGAGATCCACCCTGTAGTCGGAACCGATAACCCCCTCCTCTTTAAGGCACCCGTGAAAAGCGTACAACCGGATGTTTTCCAAACGAACTTTTCCCAAAAGACAAATTTTGTGTAAATCTAGACAAAAACCCCGGAGGAGCCCATCCGATTGAAAGGGAAAGTCTGGGTTCCGGGACTAGTAGGTACACCGGCAATTGCTCAACCCCTGGAAAAGGTCGACGCCTATAGTGATCACGTGAGTACCATAGCTATATGCCAGGATGTCGTTAAGTATGATCTGTACCGAATACGCAAAGTAAAAATTTCCCTTCTTAAGGCCGACGAAAGGCGCTATATAAAGCGGTTTTCCAATCTGGTCGTTTAAAAAACGGTAGTTGACCCCGGTGTAATAGTAATCCTCAAAGTCGTAAAAACGGAACTTCATATTGAGATCCGTTTCGGATCGGCCGTCGCTTTCAAAAATTTTGTAAAGCACTGAAGGCTCTATTTCCAGGCGGCTGTTTTTGTTCTTGGAGTACCGAAAACCGGTATAGACGTAATAGTTCCGCAACTGGTTCGGCTCAAAAATAGGATTAAAACTGGTGAGGTCTTTATTGAGCAGGTTTGACGCATTAAGGCTCGCGTAGAATTTGTTTTTCCGGTACATCACCCCGACATCAAAGTTGTGGTTAGACGTAGATCGATCGTCCGTGATGGAAGGGTCTCCCGTAATATTTTCGAATTCCTCTATGTCTATTCGGAACTGGTTGAAGTTATAGGAAATCCCAAAAGAAAGGAATTCGTCGTCGTACCGGTCGAGGGTCAGGTGGTGCGCAAAGGATAGCCGGGCCCCTTGTTGACGTGTATACCCGTTGCTGTCGTTATATAAAAAGATTCCACCTCCCGAGCGGTTGCCTATTCGGGCATCCGCTGCCAGGGACTGCGTTTGGGGAGCGTCTTCAATACCCACCCACTGGCTCAGCCCGTTTACACGGATCTTTACGTGGTCCCCAATACCCGCATAGGTAGGAGCCAGCACGAAAGGGTTGTCCGCCAGGTACTGGGAAAGCTGGGGCGAGTTTAACTCCTGTCCACTGGAGGCGAGAACGCCCCCTATGAGTAATACTATGAATATTTTTAAACGCATTTTTTGCAATGTGGTTTATTCCTTTAACGATAGAGCGTGAAATGTCCAACAAATTCCCGGGGGTCATTCTCCCCATTGAGTTGCATGGTATACCAGTAATCTCCGGTGGGCAATTCCTTTCCGTCATAGTTTCCATCCCATCCCGGATAGTTGTAAGAAATTTCGTCTACCACTCTACCATAACGATCATAAATTTTGATTAGTATCTGTGGGAAGCCCTCAATGTTTTCCGGAATCCACAAATCATTCATGCCGTCTCCGTCCGGAGTAAAGAAATTGGGTATTTCAATGTCGATGAACTCCATGAATATCTGCGCTTCCGCCACACATCCGCTCTCATCGATCACCATTACCGAATATGTTCCGGTTTCTGTGATATAGAACGTATTATCGTTCCCGTTATCCACCCCGTTGAAGTAGAAGGTATACTCCGGAACACCCCCGGTGGCGATGGCGGTTATCTCATTCAGGTTGCGCTGTTCAAGGGTGAGCGCAAGCGGTTCAAAAGAGATAATATCAAAGTCTATGGTCAGTACACAGCCATTGGTGTGTGAGATGGCCAGATAATGCGGTCCGGGAGCGATGTTGACAAAATCGGGGTCAAGCTGCATGTCTGCCGGATCTGTGGAATCCAGGGCATACATAACCTCGCCTGAAACTGAAGGATCTTCAAGAAGAACCTCTAATCGATTCTCCGGAACAGCCCCGGTACACTCGTAAACCGGAGTTACGGTGGCGTTCAGATTTACCCCTTCACCAATTTCTACGATGGTGTTGGTTTCACAGCCTGCTGCATCGAGCACAAAAATCACATAGGTTCCGGATGCGAGCCCACTGAACGAGGTCTGGCCGACAACATAATCCGCAGGGTCGTTTGAGTTAAAGGCAGTACTATAAGGGGCTGTTCCTCCTGTAATGGTAAGCTCAACAGAACCGTCTTCGCTTCCGGAACAAACTTCCGGCAAGGTAGTAGCACTGACCTCTACAGGCAGGGGCGCTGCAATCGTAAACTCAAAGGCGATAAAACAACCATTCTCATCCTGGGCGATTACATCGTAGTCCCCGGGTTCCAGGTCGAAGAATTCGTTTGTAGTATCGAACTGGTTGAGATTCGGGCTTATGGCGTAAAGGATTTCACCTGTTCCTCCTGAAACCTCTACAGAAATTGTCCCGTTTGCTTCTCCCGCGCAGGTCACGTTTGTAAACTCCTCCCGGTCAATTTGCAATGGGGCAGGATCTGTAATAAGGATCTCGTCAGAGACAGCTTCACAATCCAGGCTTGTGGCCCGGATCCAGTAACTCCCCTGTGGAAGCCCGGAAAAGGCTCCTGTATTCTGAGGACCAGCTATAAGCGTCGTCAGGGCGTTGTCTCCGAATAACTCATACTGGTAGTTGCCCAGGCCTCCTGTGGCGACGGCTGTCAGCATGGCTGTTGATTCGCCGGCACAATTGATGATAGCCGCACTTTGGTCTATATCCAATACGAGGGGCGGTATAGGCTCAACGCTTACCTGGTTGGACAATGAAGCCTCACACCCGTTAGAATCACTGACATAATATTGGTAAACCCCGTCGGATACACTAAACGTATGGGAGTTTCCTCCGGACATTGGGAAATACGTAATCCCGTCTGTACTGTACTGGTAAGGCGCGGTGCCACCGGAAGCCGTGAGTACTAATTCGGCATTCGTTGTACAGGTCATCTGCACAGTCTGAACGAGGGCGCTCATCACTTCTGTCGGTTCAGAAATAACCACTTGGGGGGTTTCAAAGGCACATGCCCATCCGTCTGTAATGGAGATGCTGTATATGCCGGATCCAAGATTTACAAAATCAGGACTTGGCTGTGTGCCTGAAGTGAAAACAATTGTACTACCCGAGGCATCGTATACATTTAATTGATAGGAATAACTTCCTTCTCCACCCGCGACGTTTATAGCTGAAACAACGGCGTTTTCATCTCCATAACAGACCAGGGTTGTTGGCGTGGCGGTAATATCCGCGGTAATTGGCAGGGGTTCCGTGAGGATAATTCCATCATTGTATTCACATCCCTCTGCATCCCTTACCAGTACGGTGTAGGATCCGGCCGAAAGCCCGGTGAACACATTTGAGGCCACGTTATTGGCAGTATAGCCCTGCCCGGTAGTTGTGTTCGACAAGATGATTTCGTAAGGTGCATAGCCGCCTTCCGGGGTTACCAGGATTTCACCCTGATCATTGGTACAGGTAACATTCGCAACTTCAGTTACGGAAGCCACTAAAGGTGTATCGGGCGATGTGATGGTGAACACATTCGAATCTTCCTGGCAGAAGGGTGCATCAGTCTCTGTAATCCGGATAAAATAATTTCCTCCCGAGAGGCCGGTTACCGTGAAAGGGTTGCTGGTCGTTGAGCTGTTGCCGGAAACTCCAGCAGAAACACCCGCGCTCGTAAAGACTTCATAGGAATAATTCCCGCTATACCCGCTGATATCCAGGGACACTTCTCCATTCGAATCCCCGAAACAGATTACCGGACTAACCGGAGTGGCTGTGACAGCAACAAGATCAAAAGGTGCAATGTCATATGGTGCCGTATCGAAGAAACAACCCGTAGCCGTATCTGTCACACGGAAAACGTAGTTTCCGGGCGCCGTGAGTTCAAATACCGCAGACGTATTGGTGGGTGTTGCGGTTTGTACACCATTTGGATTTCCTACAGGTAATAATTCAAAGGTATAGGTGTTGCCCGGATTTCCGTTATCGGTTACCGTTATCAGAACTTCTTCAGGATTGATGCAGCTAATCGCGATATTCTGAGAAACAAGAGCGTCAAATGTATTTAACGGATCTATAGTGACCGGGGTACTGGTTGCACATCCATTGGCATCTCTGACAAACACTGTGATCGTTTGAATTGAGCCTGTATCGGCCACCTCAAAGGTGTTCCCTGCCTGGTAATTCACATCGTCAATACTATACAGGTACGGCGCTGTTCCAGCCCCTGCAGGAACCGTGGCCGTGATTGTAGAGATGTTGACGGTATTGTCCGGGGCACAGGCAAAAGCCGTTGCTGAGGCGGTTATAGAAAGGAGTGTGGGCTCCAGCACCTCTACCGTTTGGGTAAGGCTGCAATTCAGGCCTGATACCGCTTCGATAACGTATGTTCCTGCCGAAAGGCCATCAAATAAAGGATCTGCCTGTGGACCCGAAACAGGCACGCCGCCCTGATATAAAACATAGGTATAGGGAGGGTTGTCATTTACCCCTGGCCCGGTGGGCGACAGGTTTACCCTGATGCTTCCATCGGCTCCGCCATTACAACTTACATTGACAATAGTAGCGGGATCCAAAGTAACTGGAGTTGGTGTTTCCAGTGTTACAGGGGCCTGAGCATCACAGCCACTGGCTGAGGCGTCGTAGACAACAGCTGTATAACTGTCCGGGGAAAGCCCTGAGAACACGTTAGAGGCCTGAGGCACCCCTCCGGTAACACTTACCCCTCCACTGTCGAGAAGGTCGTATGTATAGCTTCCAGACCCGCCGGAGGCAGTAACTGATATTTCTCCGTCATTCAGCAGGCAGGATGGCTGAATGCTGGCCATAGCACTTGCGCTGAGTGGTGGTAAAATGGTAATCGTATCCGTGGCCAGGCAACCATTGGCGTCACGGACGGTGACGGTGTAAGTTCCGGGAGCAGAAACTGAGAAGGTATTGCTGCTCTGATATCCCGCACCAACGCTGTAGCTCAAAGGTGCCATACCGGTTCCCGTAACCGTAAAGGTATAAGTGGTACCATCAGAACTACATTGGTCTGTAGCAAGAGCCGGTGCTGTAACTGTTGGGAGCGGATCTTCATCCACAGTGATGGTGATAAAAGTCACACAACCATTTGAATCTTCAGCATATACATCGAAGTTGGCCGGATAGGCCGCAGGGTTTAGTTCTGCGGTTGCATTGGCACTGTAGTCTCCTGCCGCCGGAATATCCCCGGAGGGAACAAAAGCGTATGTATATCC
>NZ_JBAVZJ010000592.1:0-1706 GCF_049588695.1 Robiginitalea sp. | reverse complement strand
GTCCTAATGTAGTTGAACTACCACATCCCACACCTGTCACCTGGCCGGCAGAAACTACTACGGTCCCACATACCAAAGTAAAGTTAAACTGAATAGGGTCGAAAGTTCCTAAATCCGGATAGATCTGAGCCGTAAAACTCCTGGCATCGTTACTGGATTCACCTTGTTCAATAGTAACAACACCCTGAGGGAACACGGTAGAACCAAAAATTCCAACAGCTGTGGTTGTCAATTCATAGTCTCCGATAAAGAAATCAGATTCTACAGGACACACCTGGAACATACTGATAGTTGTAGAACTCAACCCATCCAGACTTGCATCTGGTGCTCCGGAAATATCAGTGATCTGAAGGGTTACCGTTTTGGTTTCTCCAATCTCAATCCCATTGTCGATTCCGGTGAAGACCAGGTCTCCTGAGTAGGAATTAGCAGGTACAACGACCTGGGATGGAAAATCGTATTGAGTTGGATCGGCCTCATTCTCAGCTCCGGTGCTAACCAGTTCTACCGAAACAGTACGATCCGTTTCTGAAAGCGTACTCAACTCAATCGGTATGGTAGTCTCTGCACTGGAATCAAAGACCACAGGCAGTTCTACGATAGTCGATCCAAACCGACCATAGGTCTGGCTTGTTTCGCCATCGTAAATTACTAAGTCCTCCTCACAGGAAGCGAGAAGTGCCAGACTGGCAAAAAGAATATATATATACTTTTTCATTGTTCTAGATTATTAGGTTAGTATCCTGGGTTTTGTTGTTCCCTCAGCCCCGGGTTTGCATTGAATTCCACAATCGGGAGTGGTAAGGTAAACCTGAAATCATCCGCAGATAAGGTACAGGCCCCGTTAAAAGCACAATCAATAGGGTCTTTCAAGACACCCTGATTTGCCCTTGTTCCCAAACGTTTCAGGTCGAACCAACGGTGTCCTTCAAAGGCCAGTTCCACCCTGCGCTCATCCAGGATGGCCGCGTAGGCCGCCTGAGGGCTGCCAAAACTTGGAGCCGCAGTGTCCTCACCAAAACGCGCATCGCGAATATCCTTGATCAGGTTCGCAGCAACACCCAAATTCCCCTGGGCTACAGCAGCCTCTGCACGGATCAGATACATCTCTGAAGCCCGGAATATCTTCAGGTCATTCATAAGCGGCTGTCCTTCAGATCCAGGATATTTTTGAATCACAAGAATATCCGTAGCAGGGTTGTTGTTCTCTGCATAATCCGGGTCAATCAGACTGGACGGGGCTACATTCACATCGTAACGCACGTCTGTCTCGTCGATCATATTGAAGAGGGAACGTCCCATTTCAAAATATGGAGATCCTGCAAGGGTCGCATCCACAAAAGCAAAACGAGCTCCTGCCCAGCCCCCGGCAGCAGGGCTACCTGTGGCTCCCTGTCCGTCATAGTTGTCATTGTTGGTACGCTCCAGCTTGAAGATAACTTCCCCATCCGACTCGTCCAAAAACATAGCCTCGTACTCCGCACGGTTCGCCAGCGGATACTTGTCAATCAACTGCTGACTTAAAGTAGCCGCAGCTACGTAATCCTGACGATAGGCCGCGATACGGGCCCGGAGCGCAGTTATGAAATCCTTGTTGATCCGCGTCTTGTTAGACGTGTCATTTCCAAGCAAACCATTGGCTGCATTCAAATCTGAATCAATCAGTGCAAAAGTCTCTCCATTGGTATTTCGCAGCAATTGCTGAT
>NZ_JBAVZJ010000591.1:0-2308 GCF_049588695.1 Robiginitalea sp. | reverse complement strand
GAACACGTACGGGTGGCCAATATTGTTTTGGAAAAAGCAAAACGGCTTACTGAATGCGGGCATGATGTTGTGATCTTACTGGATTCCATTACCCGACTCGCTCGTGCCTATAACACGGTACAACCTGCCTCGGGGAAAGTACTTTCCGGGGGTGTGGATGCGAACGCACTTCATAAACCCAAGCGCTTTTTTGGAGCGGCCCGGAATATCGAAAATGGTGGTTCCCTGACCATTATCGCAACGGCCCTTACGGAGACCGGATCCAAAATGGATGAAGTGATCTTCGAAGAATTCAAAGGTACCGGGAATATGGAACTCCAACTGGATCGCCGTATTTCAAACCGACGTATTTTCCCGGCCATCGATCTGGTTGCCTCCAGCACACGTAGAGACGACCTTCTCCTGGATGAGACCACGCTACAACGCATGTGGATTCTCAGAAAATACCTTGCGGATATGAATCCCATCGAGGCCATGGAGTTTATCGAGCAGCGCATTAAGCAGACACGTTCGAATGAGGAATTCCTTATGACGATGAACGAATAAAAACACTGCGTTATACATAAAGAAAAACCCGGCCTGCATGGCCGGGTTTTTTTATGGATTCAAAGGGCTAAATTTCTCTTTGGCTGTATATAATTGACAATCCTTTTAAGGTTCAAACGCAAAAAAACCCCGGGAACACCCGAGGTTGATACCTTTTGACACAGAAAACCAATTAGAGCGTAGCCACCTGTTTGGTGAGCTTGCTCTTCAGGTTCGCAGCCTTGTTCGAATGAATGATATTTCTTTTTGCCAATTTATCAATCATGCTTTCCACAGCGGGAAGAAGGGCTTCAGCTTTCTTCTTGTCTGTTTCAGAGCGCAGCTTTTTGATCGCATTTCGCGTGGTCTTGTGCTGATAGCGATTGCGAAGGCGAACGGCTTCGTTTCTACGGATGCGTTTTAATGCAGATTTATGATTTGCCATAAAGATCTTTCTTAACGTATGTCTTAATTCAAAACTATGTAGCCCGTAGGGGAATCGAACCCCTGTTACCAGGATGAAAACCTGGCGTCCTAACCCCTAGACGAACGGGCCATTGGCTCGAAGCATAATTCGCTTCTAATTAGGCAGGTGCAAAAATACAATTATTTTTAACTACAACAACAACTCAGCGGTTTTTTTACTCCCCTAATATGCCTTTGCGAACAGCACCCGATACGAGGCGGGTTTTCCACTCACCACACACGTTCCGGGATCTGGAAGCGGGTCCAGGGGTATGCAACGTATGGTGGCTTTGGTTTCGTCCTTTATCCTTTGCTCTGTGGCATCCGTCCCATCCCAGTGAGCCGATACAAACCCACCCTTGGTATTGAGCACTTCTTTAAACTCTTCATAAGAATTCACCTCTGTAATTCGGTCATCCCTAAAGGCAGCCGCTTTATCGAAGATCGCTTGTTGCATTTCCTCCAACAAAGAAGAAATATGGTCCGCAATACCCTCTGCGGGTATTACCTGTTTTTCAAGGGTGTCTCGTCGTGCAACCTCAAAAGTCTTGTTTTCCATATCCCGGGGGCCAATGGCCAAACGTACAGGAACCCCCTTCAATTCATATTCATTGAACTTAAAGCCGGGCTTGTGGGTATCCCGATTGTCGTATTTTACTGAGATCCCCTTCGCTTTCAGGGCCTCGAGAACCGGACGGACTTCTGCGCTGATGGCTTCGAGTTGCTCTTCTCCCCTGTATATCGGGACAATCACTACCTGTATTGGGGCCAGTTTAGGGGGAAGGACCAGGCCATTGTCATCGCTGTGTGTCATAATCAGGGCACCGACCAGGCGGGTCGAAACCCCCCATGAAGTGGCCCAGACATGATCCCTTTGTCCATCCTTCGTATCGAACTGCACATCAAAGGCTTTGGCAAAATTCTGACCCAGAAAATGGGATGTCCCTGCTTGTAAGGCCTTACCGTCTTGCATCAGCGCTTCAATACAATAGGTTTCCACGGCGCCCGCAAATCGCTCTCCCGGGGTTTTGGTACCCCGGATTACCGGTACGGCCATGTGCTTTTCAGCAAAATCCGAATAGATATTTAAGATCGTTCTCGCTTCCTCAATGGCCTCTTTTTCAGTCGCGTGGGCAGTATGCCCTTCTTGCCACAGGAATTCTGCGGTTCTCAAAAAAAGGCGTGTGCGCATTTCCCATCGCACCACATTGGCCCATTGATTGATCTTCAGGGGTAAGTCCCTGTAGGACTGAATCCATTTTCTAAAGGTGTCCCAAATAATGGTTTCTGAAGTCGGTCTGACGATGAGTTCTTCCTC
>NZ_JBAVZJ010000590.1:0-2215 GCF_049588695.1 Robiginitalea sp. | reverse complement strand
GCCTTAAAGTACTATCTGGAACAACAGGAAAAATTACGAATTCCCACTACATAGACATGGAGAAAAAGATAGAGGAACTTCAAAAACGATTAAAAGAAGCCCACCTCGGAGGAGGTGCCAAGCGAATCGAAAGGCAACACGCCCAGAAAAAACTCACGGCCCGGGAACGGGTCACTTATTTACTGGATGAAGGTTCCTTTGAAGAAATGGGCGCTTTGGTTACCCATCGGACCCGGGATTTCGGTATGGAGGACCAACAGTATTATGGAGATGGGGTCGTAACAGGTTATGGGACTATTGACAACAGGCTGGTCTATGTTTACGCCCAGGATTTTACGGTTTTTGGAGGATCCCTTTCCGAAACGCATGCCGAAAAAATCTGCAAGGTGATGGATTTGGCCGTGCGGGTTGGAGCTCCTGTTATCGGACTTAACGACTCCGGGGGTGCCCGGATTCAGGAAGGGGTGCGTTCCCTTGGGGGGTATGCCGATATCTTCTACCGCAACGTGCAGGCCTCGGGAGTGGTCCCGCAGTTATCTGCCATCATGGGCCCCTGTGCCGGGGGAGCTGTGTATTCACCTGCCATGACAGACTTTATCCTTATGGTGGAGCAGACGAGCTATATGTTTGTGACCGGTCCCAACGTTGTGAAAACGGTGACCAATGAAACCGTAACCTCCGAAGAGTTGGGCGGGGCATCCACCCACGCTGTAAAATCCGGGGTGGCCCACCGTACGGCATCAAACGATGTGGTTTGCCTGGAAGACCTTCGGACATTGTTGTCTTACCTGCCCCAGAACAACCGTGAAAAAGCACCCGACCTGCCTTTTGAACCCGGTACCGAATACCGGGAAGAATTGGCGGGTATTGTGCCTGGCAACCCGAACAAACCCTATGACATGCACGAGGTAATCCGCGGCATCATTGATACGGACTCGTTTTTTGAAATCCATAAAGATTATGCGGAAAACATCATCACCGGATTTGCCCGATTGGGGGGTAAAAGTATCGGGATAGTAGCCAATCAGCCGTTGTTTTTGGCGGGGGTCCTGGACAGTGATAGCTCGCGGAAGGCCGCCCGATTCACCCGTTTTTGCGACAGTTTTAATATTCCGTTGTTGATTTTAGTCGATGTACCGGGCTTTCTTCCCGGGACGGATCAGGAGTGGTCCGGTATCATTATGCACGGTGCCAAACTCTTATATGCCCTCAGCGAAGCTACAGTCCCCAGAATTACTGTGATTACCCGAAAGGCCTATGGAGGGGCCTACGATGTTATGAATTCCAAACATATCGGAGCGGATCTGAATTTTGCCTGGCCCGGGGCGGAAATTGCGGTTATGGGAGCGAAAGGGGCCAGTGAGATCATTTTCCGTAAAGAAATCAAGGAGGCGGACGATCCGGAACAAAAACTGGCTGAAAAAGAGGCGGAATATGCCGCCAAATTTGCCAATCCGTACAGGGCCGCAAGACGTGGATTTATCGATGAGGTCATCCTCCCCGCGGAGACGCGTAGAAAACTCATTAAAGGTTTTGCTTCTTTAGAGAACAAAGAAGTTGTACAACCCAATAGAAAACACGGTAATATTCCACTTTAGGGGTGGATCTTCGCGGACCCTTGGATTTGGGGTCATGTGGGGTTATATGCGGTTAGGGCAAACACAGAATACCCGAACAGGAGTCGCGGCGGGCTCCGGTGACCGAAGCAAGAACGTTGGTTTCACCACAGAGTCGCAGGGCACCCAGCAGGCCAAAAACGATCGCCTCTTTATACTCGATAAGTTTTCGATTCGGGAGGACCACTTCAAAATCGGGTTGGAGTTGTTGTTGCAAAACTTCCATCAAAAACGTGTTTAAGGCACCCCCTCCGGTGACAAGGATACGCCCCGATCCTTCCTTACTGGCACTGCGAACTTGTGCGCCCACCTGTCGGGCAATATGTTCTGCTGCTGTACGAAGTTGGTTTTCGGGCCGGTCGGGGAATGCCTTGATCAGCGGAAGGATTTCCCCGGAGAACCACTCATAGCCTGTGGACTTCGGATGGGATTTGGAATAATAGGCGAGTCCGTCCAGGGATTCGAGCAAAGCCATATTGATCTGTCCTCCCCGAGCCAGTTCCCCCCCGGAATCATATGGGAACCCCAGGGGTTTGACCAGATGGTTTAAAAGCATATTCGCAATCCCAATGTCGAAGGCTATGCGCTTGCCATCCTGT
>NZ_JBAVZJ010000589.1:0-3003 GCF_049588695.1 Robiginitalea sp. | reverse complement strand
GGATATACCGGACTCCTATGATTTCGAATGGGCCTATGAGCTCACCATGTATACAGATCAGATGGAAGAGCCTGTTCCGTTGACTTATCTGCTTAAGGAGGGCTCTGCTTACTGGGGCATGAATATAGAGCAACAGGGAACCTCTATTTTGATGGTGTTCGACTCCGAAAAAATGATGACCCTCATGTTTATGGGTAATGCAGACTCCCGCTTTATGACGGCCTCAAAGGTTCCTGAACAATTTCTCGACGGGGAAGAATTCACGCCCGAGGAAGGATATGAGATCAAAGAAGTTCCCTCCAAAGAGATAATGGGGTATACCTGCAAGGGTTTTCAAATGGAAGATGCCCAATATAAAACTACGGTATACACAACCTTTGAAACCGAAGTGAGCTTCAGCGATATGTACAAGAAAAACGAGAACTTTCCGGAAAACTTCGATATGGAGTGGATACGCGAAGGCAATAAATCAGGAATGATTATGGAAATGGTGATTGAGGACAAGGCCAAAAATGAATGGGATGCCAAAATGGTGTGTACTCGTTTGGAACGCGCGCCTCAGACAATAACCACCGCGAATTATCAAAACTTTGGAGGGAGATAGTACCCGATAATACCTTAAGACAAAAAAAATGAGAGATACAGTTTTATTATTGATGACTCTGGCTATTTTTACCTTTCAAAGCCGTGGACAGGAATCCATATCGGGAAGTATTGATGGGTGGACCCGGGGTGCCGGGGAGGTCTATTCCGGGGTTTTTACCCTTACGGAAGTAGGATCGATTGACGCCTCGGGAAATTTTGAAATTGCCCTGAAACCGGGATACCTCGCTGAGGTGCAAAAGAAGATGGAAGCTGAGAATTCAAATCCTGACAAAAAGTTCACCTCACAACTCATGACGCTCGGGGAATCTTGCCAATGCGCTCAGGGCAAAGTAGAATTGGTCAATGGGGATCAGGAACTCACAACCCTGGCAGTATTGGGTTTTATGCTGGGCAATATGGAGAAGAAAGAAGAGTTTGGAGCTCTGGTACCGGCCAGCAGTAAAGACTTCGCAGAAGGATATATCAAACTCGGGTCTTATAAAAACACGGTCGGGTATGCCGTTGATTGGTACTATGTCGATAAACCCGGAGTTGCCAAGGGGGAGTGTTCTGTGGATTCTTATCCGGTAAACGGCGATAAGATGTATACGCGCAATACAACCTATGATTTAGATCTTAAACCGGGGTGGAACCTTGTGAAGTATGAGATATCAGAAATATTTACAGATGAGGGTGGAAAAACCTATCCGGTTAAGGAGAGTATTACCAGCATTTCTGAAGTGCCTTCAGGTATGCAATATGTATTCATCCCGGAATAATGCTTTCTTCAGCAAGGTTCCAAAGGGAAAGGGCTTGATGCCCAAACCTCCCGGACCTCTCAATTTTTTTACCGGGTTTATATACACGGTTTTCTTTTTTACTATAACGCTTTGCACGGCCCAGGAAGCCATTCAGGGAGTCATCCCGGGATGGAGTTTCGGTGAGGGCGATGTGATTACGGGCTTTCAGGAGCCTAAAAAGATTGGCACTGTGAACGCGGAAGGACACTTTAAAATTCCGCTTACCCCAGATTTTATTCAAAAACGAAAAGAGGAAATCGATAAAAATCCCCCGACATCTTCTGCAGACAAGACAAGTCCGTTTATGGATCTGGACAGGGTCTTTCGGAGGAGGGGTGGGTCTATAGTGCTGGAAAATGCGATTCAACCTGTAGGTTCCCTTTCCAATGTCGGGGTCTATGGCCTCGGCAGTATGGAGCGTCAGGAGCTTTTCGGCCTGCTCATAGGAGCGAGTTCTGAAACTTTTGCCGAGTCCGTAATGAGTATGCCTTCTTTTAAATTTACCCCGGGGTTTTTGATTGACTGGTATTATGTGGACAAAGCCGCTACCATAAAGGGGGTAACCACCGAAGAATCCCTTGCCGTAGACCAAAAGGAAACCTTCACCAACACCATGGAATACGACCTCGAATTCCAACCCGGTTGGAATATGGTGAAATACGAAATACTTTCTGTTTTTGAGGATAGGGACGGCAGGACGTATCCCCGGGAAGAACGGTATGTTTCCCTGACGTCCTTACCGGGGGATTTTGAGTTTGTTTTTATCCCAAAGTAGGGGAGTTCGTTTCACGAAAAATACCCTGAGGGAGCACTGAAGCGGGGGTTTATACAGAAATCTAAGGGCGGGTGGTCCTTTTCAATTTTTACTACCTTTGGCAAAACAGGCCCCGCAGGTATGATTCAATCCATGACCGGTTTCGGAAAGCACGTACTACAGCTTCCCGGAAAAAAAATTTCAGTAGAAGTAAAATCCCTAAACAGTAAAGGCCTGGACATCAATGCCCGGGTCCCCCAGGTATATCGGGAAAAAGAACTGGAGTTCAGAAATACGATCGCCCGAATGCTCAACCGGGGTAAGATCGATTTCTCACTCTATATAGAATCGAACGGGGAAGAGGCTTCCACGCGGATCAACCAGAATGTGGTACGGGACTATATGGGCCAGTTAGGGGAGATAGCTCCTGGAGACACTGTCCGCTTGCTCGAAATGGCCCTGAGACTTCCCGACACCCTTAAAACAGAGCGGGAAGAACTGGATCCCGAGGAGTTTGCGGTAATCCAAAAAGCGCTGGCAAAGGCCCTCGAAGAACTGATGGCATTTCGGTTAGAAGAAGGTAAGACCCTGGAAGCCGATTTTGCACAGCGTATTAAGACGCTTCAAAAGCTTTTGGAGGAGGTGAAAACCCTGGATAAAACCCGCCTGGGAACCATCCGGGAGCGACTCGAAAGGGCTGTGGCAGATTTACGTGAGACGGCAGACCCCAATCGCTTTGAGCAGGAACTGATATATTATCTGGAGAAGTACGATATCACAGAGGAAAAAGTGCGGTTGGCCAAACACTTGGAATACTTTTTAAACACCATGGGATCACAGGATTCCAATGGTAAGAAGCTCGGC
>NZ_JBAVZJ010000588.1:0-1587 GCF_049588695.1 Robiginitalea sp. | reverse complement strand
AGATGATACAGGTGGGGGTTTCCATCTTAGGCAGGTCTTTTGCCATATTATGGCGGATAGCGCTTTTGGCAATCGAGAGCGTTTTAACCAACTTCATCCGGTCGTTTACCGTGGCAAAGACTTCGTCTACAATTTCTTTGGTCGCCACTTTGGGATCGTAAAAAACATCTTCTGCTTTTTTCTTGATGAACTCGTAGTCGCCCCGCTTGGGATACCCATCGCCCATGGCGCTTTCATATAGCCCGGAACTCCCGGTAATCACCAGTGCCCTGACCATTTCAGGATAGAGTTTGGTGTGTAGCAGTCCAATATGACCCCCGAGGGAATTCCCTAAAAGGATCACATCGTTCAGCTTCTTATACTCTATAAACCGCTCCAGGTATTTTGCAAAACTCTTAACATTGGTTTTTAGCAGTGGCATGCCGTATATCGGCAGTTCAGGAACCAGGACCTTATACCCTTTTTCGGGGAAGTAACTCGTTACCCCCTGGAAGTTGCTCAGCCCTCCCATCAGACCGTGTAAGATAATCAGGGGAGTGCCTTCACCAGTTTCAATATACCGGTAGTTACCGTCTTTAATAATCTGATTTCCCATGGGGTGAATGGCTGCTTTTTAGTTGGCAAATATAGGCATTTCCACCTAATGGCAATCTGCAGGCTACGCTGGGATACCGGAAGCCCTGACCCGAATTATATAAGCATTGGTCCAGGCTCCTTAGTGATACACTGTTGGGATTCTATCCCGATCGGTAGGGATAGGGGGGGCGAAAGGGTTAAAATTGTGAACAAAGTGGGTTTTTGTGGTAAAATGTGGTAATAATTTCTATATATTTGAGTTTTAATTAACAATTCAACCCTCCTTTTGTGACCTCAATCATAGGGACATATGAGTGTAAGGCCGATGCCAAAGGGCGTGTGATGATGCCCGTTGCCCTGAAGAATCAGATGGTTCCCTTCATGAACCAGGGCTTTGTAATCAAGCGATCGGTCTTCCAGCCCTGTCTGGAACTCTACCCGATGTCCGAATGGGATATACTCATGGCGCAAATGAACCGGAAGAATCGCTTCAAAAAGAAGAACAACGATTTTATCCGTCGTTTCACTGCAGGGGTAAAGCTAGTGGAAATCGATGCCACAGGGCGTTTGCTGATCCCAAAAAACCTTATGGCGGTCGCCGGAATCCGCAGGGAAGTAGTGCTGAGTTCCGCGATCAATATCATAGAAATCTGGGATAAGGAGGCGTACGAGCAGGTGCTGGAGGAAACGGCATCTGATTTTGCCGATCTGGCTGAAGAGGTGATGGGGGATGATGGAGACACCATATCATAAGCCGGTATTACTCCATGAAACCGTGGAGGGACTCGCGATTCGAGAAAACGGTGTATATGTCGACGTCACCTTCGGAGGAGGGGGGCACAGTGTTGAGATATTAAAACGTTTGGGGCCAGGGGGCAGGCTTTTTGCCTTTGATCAGGATGAAGCAGCCCGGGCCAACCGACCTGATGACAGTCGCTTTGAATTAATCAGCGCCAATTTCAGGTTTATACGACAGTATTTGAAGTTCTATGGCATTCTGAAAGTTGATGG
>NZ_JBAVZJ010000587.1:0-15819 GCF_049588695.1 Robiginitalea sp. | reverse complement strand
GGCATCGGGCGTCTGCTCCGCTATCTGATCATACCTCAAAACAGCTTGATCTTCTGTCTTTTTCACTACAGGAGATTCCGTCAATGCTGCTAAGGCAACAGCCAAAACAAAAGCTACAAAGAAAAACAGGCACTTTTTCATTTTGCGCTATTTTCGGGGGAATCTCATTAAAAAGCACTCAAAACTAGGTGCTTTGCAGACTGCGCATTGGGGTAAATGTGTAAACAGTGTTAAAATTTGTATAAACCGCAATTTGATTGCAAAATCGCCCTGATAATACTCTCACACCCTAATGTCTCCAGACCCTGTGGCCACAACATCTTGAAAAACAATTCATTAATTGTAGGATAATTCTTCACATTGGTGAGGATTCTTCGTCAGACAAGGAATCATGTCCTGATTTATCCGAAGTCACGACCCTATTCGAATGCGGTTACAGACATTTTTTTTAAATTTCAGAATTATACCCCAGGGCATGATTTAAGCAGTAATAGTAGATGATGAAGAAAAAGCGATTCAAAGCCTGGGCTGGGAATTGAGTCACTTTTCAAACGAAATAGTCGTCGTCGCTTCCTTTACCGATCCGTTCAAAGCCCTGGAATACCTGGAATCCAACTCTCCTGACTGTCTTTTTCTCGATATAGAAATGCCGGCCATGGATGGTTTCCAATTTATTCAGAAGTTGCAAAACAGAAACCTTGCAATTATCATCACCACCGCTTATAACCAATATGCGATTCAGGCTCTTAAAAATGAAGCCATTGATTATTTGCTAAAACCCATTGATGCCGATGATCTTAAGGAGACGATCTCAAAAATCCGGCGTCATAACACCAGCCACCTGACGGCGAATCGCCTTGAAAGAATACTTGCTGGCAAAAACATTCAAAGCAAGAAAATCACGGTTAATACAGATGGGAAATTACTATTTCTTGAAAATGATGATGTTTTGTATGCAGAATCTGATGGCAACTATAGCACCCTGTATCTTTCAGATGGCAGAAAGATAGTATTGACCAAAAAATTAAAAGAAATCGACGAGCTTTTGCCTCCTGAAACCTTTTTCAGAATCCACAACTCCTATATCATTAATCTGGAAAAAGTAAAAGAGTACCTTAAGACCGACGGATACGTCGTTTTGGTATCCAATCATAAAATTCCGGTTTCACGTAAGAAAAAATCCGATTTTCTGGATTTGATTTAAGCTGCTACAAAATGCTGCGGTTCGCAAAAAGCACTTGTTTCCTTTTTTTAAGCCTTTCGCTTACAGCCCTGCATGCCCAAAATATCCCGGAAAAATTTACCCGGCTCACCGATAGTGTGCTCTCCGAAAAACCGACTACATACCGGGGGTTGGATAGCTTTCTCAGGCCTTACAGAAGAGATTCGGTCCTCATGAATTATTTCATCGGGCAAAGTCTCGGCGTTGAATATCTCGATGGCTTGAGTTATAGCTACAACCAACTGGGGACACTCAATCGCAATATCTCCAATTACCAGAAGTCTATTGACTACCATAAAAAAGGATTGAATGCGGCTACCGAAGCAAATAATACAGAATTCCGAATCTTTAGCCTCAACATGCTGGGTGTGGTGTACCGACGGCTGGACGCCATTAAGACAGCCCTTGATTACAACCAGGAAGCCCTGCGCCTCGCTGAGAACATAGAAAACCCCTCCCAGGGCATACAAAGGAGTAAGAATGTATCCCTGAACAGTATAGGTAATATCTATCAGGCCCTTGAGCAATACGAGCGGGCCCTGGATCACTACAGGCAATCCTATCTGTTGGAAGAAGCCCTGGAGAATAAACTGGGTATGGCCATCAATCTGCAAAATAGCGGGGAATGCCTGGAAGCACAGGGAAAACTGGATGAAGCCCTGGATTTTTTTCAAAGATCCCTGACCTTCGATACCGAAATCAATTCCGTACGCGGAAAAGCCATTTGCGGGAATAGTATTTCCCGCATTTATATTAAACAGGGGCGGTATGCAGAGGCCGTTGAGCTGTTAAACACCAATATAGATTTGGCCCTGAGCACCAAAGACCAGCATATCATAGCCCCTGCCTACAACAATTTGGGTTGGGCACATCTTAAGCTGGAGAATTGGGGTCTGGCTGAGGAGAACCTGACAAAAGGCCTTGAGACCGCAAAGGAAAACAAGTTCTTAAGAGGTATTTGTGAGAGTTACGAACTGTTGTCCGACCTGGCCTCCGAGCGGGGCGACTTTAAAGATGCCCTGGTATTCTTCCGGGAATCCGACAAATATCGAAGACAGGTTACCAACGATGTGAATATTAAATACGTCAACGACGTAATTTTCCGGTATGAGTCAGAAAAGCAGAGGGAAGTAGCGCAGCGCCTCCGACAGGAAAATGAAATCGTCAACCTGAAGCTAAAACGCAACCAGAATACGCTGCTGGTGGGCGCCCTGTTACTCGTTCTTTTTTCATTGGTCCTCTACACTATTTTTCGCCAGAATAAACTCAACAATGAGAAAAAGGTGCTGGCCCTGGAACAGAGTCGGCTGCGAAGCCAGATGAATCCGCACTTCCTCTTTAATTCCCTGAATTCCATAAAGCATTTTATTATCAATGATGAGCAAAAGAATGCGGTTCACTACCTGAACAAATTTTCTAAACTCGTTCGAAAGATTCTCGAGGCATCTTCAGAAAAAGATATCAGCCTCCAAGAGGAACTCGAAACAGTAGACCTGTACATGAATATTGAGAATACACGGTTTAAAGATGAAATAGACTTTAGAATCGATGTGGACCCCAGGCTAAACCCCGCCTCGATAAAAATACCTTCCCTGGTCCTTCAGCCGTTTTTGGAAAACGCCCTTTGGCATGGATTATCCTCTAAAAAAGGAAAGAAAAAAATACGCCTGGAAGTTACCCCCAAGGGGGCCGATTATATCGAGATCTCCATTCGGGACAATGGGATTGGGAGGGAGGCCTCAGAAAAACTCAACCTCCAGAAAACCTTAAAGCGCAAGTCACTCGGCATTTCGATAACCCGGGAGCGCCTGGCCAATTTTTCCAGGGTTTACCAGAATTCCTTTGACCTCAGTATCAGGGATATCACCTCTCCCGATGGAAAGGTTGAAGGCACTGAAGTATTACTCAGGATTCCTACCGTTTAAGGTGCTCCACGGCGACGGCTTCCAGCTCCTCATACCACGCTTCTCCAAATTTTCGAATTAAAGCCTCCCGTACGAATTTATAAATGGGAACTTCCAAACTCGACCCCAGGCTACAAGCCGGATCGCAAATATGCCATTGATGATAATTGACCGCGGTTATCCGAGTATATTCCCGGACCCTGACAGGATACAAATGGCAGGATACGGGCTTCTTCCAGGAGGTGGCTCCGGCTTTGTGGGCTTTTTCAATGCCACATAAGGCTACGCCGTTTTCAAATACGGCATATGCGCATTCCCTGTTTTCAACCAGAGGAGTTTCCCATTCCCCGTCAGATCCCTTTACATAGCTGCCCTGGGTTTCAATGGCGTGAATACCCTCAGGCCTCAGGTAGGGCTTAATACTGGGGTAAGCCTTTTCCAGGGTCTGCAATTCTTCAGTTTCCAGGGGGGCACCGGAACTGCCTTCTACGCAACACGCCCCTTTACACGCCTTGAGATCACAGGCAAATGCGCCTTCCAGAATTTCTTCTGAAATCAGTGTTTTTCCAATTTGAAACACAATCCTTTTTTAAAATCTGTCCAAAGATATCGAATCTGTTTCAATGGCTTTTTACCATTTAAAAATCTGCTTTCAACGTTCTGTCAGGTAGTGTACCTTTGCCCGAAATTATAGCCGAATGTTCACAAATCTGGATTTTAGGGAAATTATATCCGCGACCATGATCCTTTTTGCGGTTATCGATATCGTGGGCAGCATTCCGATCGTCATTGACCTTCGTAAAAAAGCAGGGCATATCGAATCTGAAAAAGCCTCTATTGTGGCCGCAATCATAATGATAGCGTTTCTCTTTATAGGGGAAAAAATTCTGAAACTCATAGGGATAGACGCCAATTCTTTTGCTGTCGCCGGGGCTTTTGTGCTCTTTTTCCTGGCCATAGAAATGATACTGGGTATTACGCTGTATAAAGACGATACTCCGGAAACGGCCTCTATTGTACCCCTGGCCTTTCCGCTGATCGCCGGTGCGGGTACCCTGACCACCTTGTTGTCCATCCGGGCGGAATATCATGTGGTCAATATCATCATTGCCATTATTTTGAATGTTATCTTTGTATATGTTGTTTTAAAATCGTCTTCGCGAATCGCTAAAGTTATGGGACAGCAGGGCCTGAGCGTAATTCGGAAAGTGTTTGGGGTCATCCTTCTGGCGATTTCGGTCAAACTGTTTGCCAGCAATATCAATGGGCTTTTTTAGCCGGGAATCGCTTTATATGAACAAAATACTCTTAACCGTACTCCTTGTACTCGCCATTGTCCTGATAGGTTACAACATAACCGTTGTGGATTTTGAAAAGCCTTTTGAAGGGGACAGTGTGGTTGCCCTTATTTGCATTGTCGCCTCCCTTTGCGCTATCGTTTTGCTGCTCATCTTTAATGCGGCAAGAAGGATTCAAAAAAAGGTTGAAGAAGAATCCTGACGAGAACCAGGACTTAGTCCCGGGTGACCATCTGTTGGTCCAGGTTGAGTATGCGCTGTAGCATAGGATCCGCTTTGCTCAGAATCTGAGCTTTCAGATCTGGAGAAAACAACTGCTCCGCGAGTGAAGCCTTCAGATAGCGTTTTATAAGATCCTCATATTGATAATAATCCAGCCTGAAATTATACCTCCCCATAAAATCGATAAAGCTTTCAAAGAGAATATCATCTGCTTTATAAGATTCCAGAAACGCCTCGGCGGAATAATCTGCATAGCGAGCGCGATCCTCTTCCAGGTGTTCGAACCCGAAGGAGGAAAAGAATCCCCGGGCGTCTAGAGCCGCAAGCGCCTCTTCTTCGTTACTGCCGATGGGTACGAAAACATCCGGAATAATACCGC
Source organism: Robiginitalea sp. (assembly GCF_049588695.1). Taxonomy (GTDB): domain Bacteria; phylum Bacteroidota; class Bacteroidia; order Flavobacteriales; family Flavobacteriaceae; genus Robiginitalea. The sequence continues at coordinate 10,794 of NZ_JBAVZJ010000587.1, read as the reverse complement.
CTCCGCCATAGACCACTTTACCTCCCGGGGTAACAAACCTCAGTGAATCAGCCACCTTTATACTATCGGCAGATCCGAGCTCCCCATTGTGGTAGCGTTGCATATACCGATGGTAATAATCCTCTGTCCCGTTCTCATATTCCCTCTGAATCGAGCGGCCCGTGGGGGTATAGTACCTCGATACCGTCAGCCGAACGGCTGAACCGTCTCCCAGGGCCATTTCACGTTGTACGAGCCCTTTGCCAAAAGAACGCCTCCCGACGATGGTTCCGACGTCATTATCCTGAAGGGCGCCCGCAATAATTTCAGAAGCGGAGGCTGACCTTTCATTGATCAGCACATATACCGGCTTGTCTTCAAAGCCCCCCCTGGAGGTGGCAAAAGTGGAATCGATTTGGCCTTTTTTGTTCTTCGTAAATAAGATTAACCTGTTTTTGGGAAGGAAAACATCTGCGATTTCTTCCGCCACGTTGAGATACCCACCCGGGTTATCCCTTAAGTCCAGAACCAGCTTTTGAGCCCCGTCCTGCTCCAGTTCCCTCAGGGCCTCACGGAATTCGTCAAAGGTGGATTCTGCGAACCGATTCATCCGCATATACCCCATGTCTGGCCGAATCATATAATAGGCATCAATGCTGCGTATGGGCACGTGATCCCGTTGCAGGCGCATTTTAAAGGTCCTGTCTTCTGATTTTCGGTAGACTGTAAGGACAACTTCACTGCCTTCCTGCCCTTTGAGTCGGTTTACAATCTCAGCGTTGGATAATTTCTGATCGAAGAGGGTGTCCTTGTCTGCCATCAGGATTTTATCCCCCGGGCGCAAGCCACGGCGCTGGCTGGGACCTCCTTTAATGGTCCGGGTAACGGTAATGGTGTCGCGGAACATATAAAAGTTTATACCAATCCCGACAAAATCCCCCTTCATATTTTCATTGACACGCTCCATCTCATCTTTTGGGATATAGACCGAGTGCGGGTCCAGCTTATCGAGGATATTATTGACAGTGACATCTACAATGCTGTCGGTGTCCACCTCGTCCACGTATTCATAGTCGATATAATCGATAAGTCGGTTGAGTTTATCTTTCTTGGAGTTGGTGGTAAAGAATTTTTCAGGCGTGTCGTCAAAATGTAGTTTTCCCCCGACGAAAATGCCGAGTGCCAGGGCGAATGCCACAACTGCCGGACCTATATAGTAACTCTTTTTCACTTTAATCTTCTCGAATTTCTACCACATCTTCGATGATGGGCAAATGCCTCAGCTCTACTCCGGCCCTGCTCAGAAAATCCAAACCCGAACCGTCTTTATAGGCATGCTGGTACACGACCCTGTTGATCCCTGACTGATGGATAAGCTTGCTGCATTCCCGGCACGGGGACAGGGTAATATACAAGGTAGCTCCTTCACAGGACTGGGTAGAGGCAGCCACCTTAGAGATCGCATTAGCCTCAGCATGAAGCACATACCATTTTGTATAGCCGACCTCATCCTCACAATAATTCTCAAAACCGGTTGGAGTGCCGTTGTACCCATCGGAGATGATCATCCGATCCTTGACCACTATAGCGCCCACCTGTTTGCGTTTGCAATAGGAAAGCTTTCCCCATTCATGAGCCATGCGTAAATAGGCCCGGTCGTATTTCTCCTGTTTTTTACTTTTCACTCTGAAATCCTAACGTTGCTGCAGGCTAATTTCTTGCCGGAATTCACTAAGATACCCGCTTTCAAAAAGCCTGACAACCTTTGCATGGTTAATTTTAAGTGAAAAAAGTAGTCCTAGAAAAAAATCAGCTTCAGGGAGATCAGGGCTATTATCAGGCTAAACCCCCAAACGTAATACTTCCTGGTGAGGGGTGTCCATTGCAGGAGAATGTAACCCAGAGCAAGCACTGCCAGTAAAACTGCGAGCTGCGCTCCTTCGATACCAGCAGCGAACCCCAGCAGGGGGCCTGATTTTTCTTCTTCCTCCGCCATAAGCATCCTGAAATAGTTTGAAAACCCCAGGCCGTGTATCAATCCAAAAAAACCAGTCACCACCAGATCCAGCCTGAAGGCTTTTTGAGACGCCTGGGCTTTATCGGCCGTGTACAGGTTTAAAAGGGCGGTTATGAGTATGGTAACCGGGATCAGCATTTCTACAAGTTCAGCGTCAACGCGCACTATTCCGTAAGCCGCAAGGGCGAGGGAGAGGCAGTGTGTAAGGGTAAAGAGGGTGGCCAGCCAGAACACCTTTTTCCACTGCCCGAAACTGAAAGGAAGGGCCAGGGCGGTTAGAAAAAGGACGTGATCGTACCCGTTGGGATCCAATACGTGGCTAAAGCCGAGCTCGGTATAGAACCAAATGTCGTTCATGGGTGAAATGATTTTAACTCTCGGGCCTACATTCCGCGCTCTTCCTGAATACGCTCATAGGCCAGTTGAACTTGCTTGAATTTCTCCTCGGCACCTTTTCGGATGGCTTCATCCTCTGTGATCACCCGGTCCGGATGGTACTTCTTCGCCATATTGCGATACGCCTTTTTGACCTCCTGATCTGTAGCGGTTTTTTCAATTTCCAAAATTGTATAAGCCGTGTCAGCAGATTTAACAAACATCGCCTCTATACTTTCAAAATCACGTCTGCCAATTTTGAGGTACCCTGCAATCTCCCTTAACTTATTGTATTCGGCCTTACTCACCCGTCCGTCAGCCCCGGCAATTCCAAAGAGAAAATGAACGAGTTGCAAACGGACTTCGTACCGCGTACGTTGATTCAGGAAACTGCAAATACGCTGTGCTGAGACCTCCCTTTTTTTAACCACTTCATTAAAGGTTCGGAAAATAGCATTCGCTTTTTCCTTACCATAGGTACCCAGGAAGTACTGCCTTACATAATCGAGTTCCCGCTGGCTGACGCTGCCATCGGCCTTTATGACAATGGAGCACAGTGAAATCAGGTGCAACTCAAAGTCCTGTGGGGAAACCTGTGTCCGGTTCAGGTCGCGGAAAACACTTCCGCCTTTTCCACTCATGTTGTCGACCATACTACCGAGAAAGAACCCCAAAAGTGCCCCCGGAAAGCGAAAAAGGAGGTACCCCAGGATGGCTGCAACCCATTTAATCATTTAAATAAATTTGCGCAAAGATAGCAGATTCACCCTGATTAATCCCTGTGGCTTCCCTGTTCAAACACCCCTGAAAATTCTTTTGATTTTGTACCTTTGCACATCACTTAAAACAAAAAAGCTATGTATCCAGCAGAGTTAGTAAAACCCATGCGCGACGATCTGGCCTCCGCCGGATTTGAGGAGCTATATACAGCGGGAGCTGTCGAAAATGCGATAAAGGGCGAGGGGACAACCCTGGTCGTTGTGAATTCCGTTTGCGGTTGCGCGGCTGCCAATGCCAGACCGGCTGCCAAAATGAGCCTTAAAAATGATAAAACCCCGGCAAGACTGGTCACAGTTTTCGCAGGTGTGGATCGGGAAGCTGTGGACGCCGCCCGTAATATGATGGTTCCTTTCCCCCCTTCATCACCGAGTATGGCCCTTTTCAAAGATGGCGAGCTCGTTCATATGATCGAAAGGCACCATATCGAAGGACGACCCGCTGAGATGATTGCCGAAAACCTGGTTCAGGCCTTTGATGAATACTGTTAAGAAAGACCTGAGCGCATAATCCTTTTTTATAAACCGCTTGTTTACAGGCGGTTTTTTAATTTTGAAGGTATGGAACGTATTATTTCCTATCCTCTTTCTGCCCTGTACATGCTTCTTTTCGGCCTGACCCTGGTCGTCTTTCATCCCATTCAATGGCTCTGTTTTAACCTCTTTGGGTACGAGGCACACAGAAAGAGTGTAGCCCTGCTAAACCTTTGCCTGATGCGCTGCACACATTTGCTGGGGACGTCCTATACCTTCAGGAATATCGTGCTCCTGCCAGAGAAAGGGCCCGCCATCATCGTGGCCAATCACCAGAGTATGTACGACATTCCCCCTATCATATGGCGGCTTCGGAAGTTCCATCCAAAATTTGTAAGCAAGAAAGAATTGGGCAGGGGCATTCCAAGTGTTTCCTATAACCTCAGGCATGGAGGATCCGCACTGATCGACCGGAAGGATCGAAAACAGTCCCTGACGGCGATACGAGACCTCGGAGAATATATAGAGCACACCGGCAGGAGTGCGGTGATCTTTCCTGAGGGCACCCGCAGTCGGGATGGAAACCCCAAACCTTTTCGAATGGTCGGTTTAAAAGTACTTGTGAAAAGTGCCCCTTCTGCTCAAATCATCCCAATAAGCATCAATAATTCGTGGAAAATCCTCCGTTTTGGTAAATTTCCATACGGGTTGGGTGCGCATCTGGAATTTATCATACACCCCCCTGTCCCCGCAACAGGATGTACAGACAAAGAACTCAGTGAAATAGAGGCTACTATTGCCTCTGCCATAAATAAAAGCCCATGAACGATGCAGAGCGCATTGAAAAAACCATCGCCTACGTACGGCGCGAATTAAAGGACACTGAAGGAGGACACGACTGGTTCCATATTCAGCGTGTTTTTCGAAATACCCTTCAAATTGCCAGAGGTGAGAAAATAGACTTGCTGGTGGTGAGTCTGGGGGCCCTCCTGCACGATATTGCAGATGCCAAATTCCACAACGGGGATGAGGAAATAGGCCCTAAAAAAGCGAGTGCGTTTCTGAAGGACCTGGATATTTCAGCAAAGCGGCGTAAACACGTCATTCAGATTATTCGCCATATCTCCTTTAAAAACAGCCTGGAGGGTTCGAAAAGCGACTTTGATTCCAGGGAACTCCAGGTGGTAAGGGATGCGGACAGACTGGATGCCATGGGGGCTATAGGGATCGCAAGGGCCTTTAACTACGGGGGTCATGCCGGTCGCAAACTATACGATCCCGAGGTCGCGCCAAATCCTAAAATGGACAAAGCCACCTACAAAAAAAATACCGGGCCTACCCTAAATCATTTTTACGAGAAATTGTTGTTGCTTAAGGACCTGATGCATACCAAAACCGGCAAAAAACTGGCCGAAAAGCGGCACCAGTATATGTTGGATTTCCTAGAGGAATTCTATAGCGAATGGAACGGGGTCACCTGAACTCACTGCGATTTTTGTATCTTTTTCACCAAATTATCTCTAAAACAAATTACGTATGCGCAGAAGATCCTTCCTGAAAAATGCAGCCGCCAGTTCGGCGGCTTTTACTATTGTCCCAAGTTATGTCCTGGGAAAAGGGCATGTTCCCCCCAGCGACACCCTGTATGTTGCTGCTTTTGGCGTAGGGGGCAGGGGTCGTGGAGTCTTGCGCGGACTGGATGCGACGAAAAAGGTGAAATATGTGGCCCTTTGCGATGTGGATGACAGGCGTGCCGCAGGCAGTTATGAGGCCTATAGCGCTGCCTCGAAATACAAGGATTACAGAAAGGTATACGACAAACACCTCAAAGAAATTGACGCGGTGATGGTGGCCACCCCGGATCATACGCATGCCACAATTGCGCTTCCCTTTATGCGTGAAAAAAAACACGCTTATGTGGAAAAACCACTGACCCACAATATTCGCGAAGCACGGTTAATGACCAAAGTCGCACGGGATATGGGTATTGTTACTCAAATGGGGAACCAGGGTGCCTCGAGTGCTGACAGCCGGATTGCCAGAGAGTGGGTAGAAGCCGGAGTCATTGGGGATATCGAACGGGTAGATTGTTGGACAAACCGCCCGGTATGGCCACAGGGAATCCCATTGCCAAAGGAGAAACACGATATTCCCAATGGCCTCGACTGGGACTTGTGGCTCGGCCCTGCCGGTATGCGCGATTATAACGATGCTTACCTCCCATTCAAATGGCGGGGCTGGTGGGATTTTGGTACAGGAGCCCTGGGTGATATGGGCTGCCACATTATGGAAACGCCTTTTAGTGTTTTAGATCTGGGATATCCCACAGAGGCTGAAGCGAGTTGTACGACCAATTGGGTTGGCGACTTTGTGGAGGCGGATTACAGTGCCTCCTGCCCCTCTTCTTCGATTGTCCGATTGAAATTCAACACAGAGAATCACGGGGAAGTCCGCCTGAACTGGTACGATGGCGGGATCCTGCCCGACCTGCCCGATGAACTCAAAGACGATGAAACGATTGGCGGTACAGGGGGAGGAAGTATTTTTTATGGGACAAAAGGAATTATGGTGTGCGATGTTTACTCCAGAAATGCCCGCCTGCTTCCCTCAGAAATGATGGACTTATTAAAACCGCCGGCCCCAAAATACCCGCGGATAGAAGGTGATGTGGACGGGCATCAGAGAAATTGGGTGGAAGCCTGCCTGAATGGAGGGACGACATCATCTGATTTCAGCCGGTCCGGACCCCTTACTGAATCTGTCCTTATGGGTAATCTCGCCATTCGTGCATTTCAGTACAAAACCCTGAAAGAGGGCAAAAAATTAGGCGATTGGGATCCTTTCAACTACCCGGGCAGGCGCAAAATAAAATGGGACGGTGCCAATATGCGGGTAACCAATTTTGAGATGGCCAACCAGTGGGTACAGGGAAACTACCGCAGTGGGTGGGAGCTTAAATAATTCGAAAGTATCCTTAAAACAGTGTCCATTGGCCGGTCTTGTACTGCTGGTGTATGGCAGTATTTAACTCCGGGAACTCGCGGTTTTTAAAATAGCGTCTGCGGGCGATTCGGGCCATTGTATGAATTTGTTCGGCCACAGCTCCTTCCCCTTTATTTCTCACCCCGAATCTGCTGTCATTCAGGCTGCCTCCATGACAGGCTTTAATGAGTGAAAGCACTTTATCAGCCCGGTCCGGCAGGGCTTTGTGAATCCAGGACGTAAAAATTTTTCCTACTGCCCCGTTCAGGCGAACCACATTAAGGCCAAAGGAGCGCGCTCCGGCTTCGGATACCGCCCGTGCCAAAGCGTGTAATTCGTGACTATTGAGTCCGGGAATAATTGGAGCGAGCATGGCATTTACCGGAATACCCGCCTCTGAGAGCAGGCGGATCGTTTTTAAACGCTGGGCAGTCGTCGTTGTCCGCGGCTCGAGCCTGGATCTGATTTCTTTGTTAAGGGAGGTCACTGAAATATGAACGCCTACCAGTTGATCCGCATTCAGGGCCTCGAGAATATCGAGATCGCGCAACACCATGGCATTTTTGGTGATGATTCCTACGGGGTGTTTGTACTTTAAAAAAATCTTAAGGCACGCCCGTGTAATTTCAAATTGTTTTTCTGCCGGCTGATAACAATCTGTATTTCCCGAGAGCACGATGGGCGTGGCCTTCCATTTACGATTTCTTAAAAACACCTCCAGGAGCGCTGGAGCGTCTTCCTTCACAAGGATTTTAGACTCAAAATCGATTCCGGAGCCCAAACCCCAATATTCGTGGGTGTTCCGGGCATAACAATACACACACCCATGCTCGCAGCCCTGATACGGATTCATACTGTACGCCATACCAACATCCGGGCTGAGAACCTTATTGACGATCGTTTTTGGAAAAATCTTTTGATAGGTTGTACGGATCTTATCTGCCTCCCCTTCCCGGTACATGTACTCCAAAAACTCAGGGATGCTTTCGTGGTGGGAGTTTTCAAAACGATTGTTTACCCGTTCCTGGGCCCCCCGGCCTTTAGAAAAAGTGTTGGGATCTCGATACATCCAATTGGTTTTTATCCAAATTTATGGATTTTTTCCAAATAAGATGTTGTCGAATTACAAAGCTCTTATGAATCAGGCAGGCCCGTTTTAACTGCTTTCTAGTGAACCTCTACCGAGACCAGCTGTTTTCTGGATCCTTGCTTGGCGTAAAAGAGCAGGCGGTTGGTTTCCAAATTGACATGGGGCATGGAAACCATAAGGGGGAGCCGTGCCTCATCGGAATCGATGATTTTCTCATAGCTTAAGGCGCCCTGAGTATCGAGTCGGATCACAAAAACGTTTCGGTTCCGGCTGAAACCCTGTTTGAATATCAGGCGCTCATTGCCGATTAGCTGGGGTTCTTCTGAAGCCAGGCAGACAAAGAAATACGTTTCCCCGTCCTTGGTATAGGAACTATAGGAAGTATAGGCCCCGTCTCCCTGGGTCACCTCTGTTTTATTGATATTCCGCGCCCAAAGCAGTTGCCCCTCCGTATCCAGTTTTACGCTGACGATATCGTTGTGATGGAACCGCTGTACCCTTACCCGTCCTCCACTGGCATTGGGCTGCATACTTTCAGTCATAAAAAACTCTTCAGCATTAAAGAGCAGGGACCCGTCTTCGGTAAAGTGTGCCCCCTTAAAGACCAGGTTCTTAATTGCTTTCTCAGTTTCCTTGCCGAATTTATCCATCATAAATTGCTCCGAAAACGGATTGTATGTTCGTTTCAGGATACTCAGGTCCTCAGGGTTGAGGATTAAATACTCCAATCCGTTATAACGGTTATCCTTGCGGTCTGCGTAAAAGCCGGCACATATGAGTTGATCCCCGCGCCATAAAGGTTTGACGGCTTCTGAAAACTTTCCGGGGATATCGAAAACCTGCGTTTTAGTCCCCGACTCGTGCAACCGAACCAATTCGTATTGAAACTTTCGCTCCTCGGCCTTGAACCGCCGTTGCCGGAAATAAGCCTTTCCCACCATATATACCGCCGACAGGTCTGGGGATACCGCCAACTCCTCAAAAGCATAGTTCTTCTCCACGCTCTCAGACGAAAAATCGGAATCCATTATGCGTTCCAGCCTGTTGTTAAAGACTATTATCCGATGCTGCAGATCCTTATTGCGGGATTGCAGGATACTGATGGCGAAAACCCGAGAATCCGGATCTGATAGGACCGTTGTTGAAAAACCAGTCTTAAAGCTGCGGTTGTAATAGTTTTTATCCACAGGGGCCTCGACATAATCTGCCTTCAGGCTCAGCAGGTTGCGAACCGTGAAATTGTACGCCCCTACAGGACTCTGGTGTACTTTGTATTCGTAAGAGTAAGTTTCTGAATTGTACTCTAAAAACAAAAGGTATATTTGATCATTTGCCACGAATCCATGGACAAAATCCCCGTCTTTATACTTATAGTTATATTCTTCTATGAGCTGGAGTTCCGGATTATATCGCTCTATAAGATAGCCTTTTGGCCTCACCAATAAGCCAGAGTAATACCCCCTTACAAGTATTTTGTCGGAGGATACGGTTTCCGAAAAAGACAACAAATTGGAATATTTATACCGATCTTTATATTTATCGCCAAAAGTATATTCCAAAGGCATTTCCTGCCCGTATGTAACCCATAGGGCAAGCATGCCGGCAAGCAGGCATAAACGTCGTAGCATGGTTCAGTTCTTTGTATCAGGCACCCGGGAAATCAGGAGCTCGTTTCTCCAGAAAAGCACGGGTTCCCTCTTTGAAATCCGCAGTCCCGAAGCATTCGCCAAAGGCTTCAATTTCGGCCTGAAATCCCGGTTTGCTACTACTAAAACCTGCATTTACTGCTTTTATTGCACTGGAAATCGCCGCCGGGGAGTTTTTAGCGACCTGCCCGGCCAAAGACCGGCAAAACTCCAAAAGCGTATCCTGGTCCGTAACGTGGTTGACTAACCCGTATTCCAGGGCTTTTTCGGCTTTGATCATGCCCCCGGTGAGGATCATTTCCATCGCCCTGCCTCTTCCGACGAGCATGGGGAGGCGTTGTGTGCCGCCATACCCGGGAATAACCCCCAGTGAAACCTCTGGCAGCCCCATTTTGGCATTCGTACTCGCGACGCGGAAGTGGCAGGCCATGGCCAGTTCCAACCCCCCGCCAAGGGCAAATCCATTGACGGCGGCAATTACCGGGGTCCTCAAGGTTTCAATTCTGTCAAAGAGGTGTCTTTGCCCATCCGCGGCGAGGGCCCTCCCTTCCGATTCTGAGTACTCGGAAAACTCAGCGATATCAGCCCCTGCCACAAAAGCCTTTGGGCCTGAACCGGTCAGGATAATCGCCCGGACCTTCGGATCTTCCTCCAGCTCCCCCAGGGCTTCACCCAGTTCTTTTATGGTCTCCCTGTTCAGGGCATTTAATTTCTCAGGACGGTCGACAAAGACCAGTGCTACCGCTTCTTCAACTGTTACAGATACCGAATTATAAGTCATGCTACTACAGATTTATGTTTTTTTACCTGGGGAATGCGCACGGTAAAGACCGTTCCCTTGCCTGTTCTGGATGTGAAATCAATACTGCCTTTATACGTCTCTACGATCGTCTTCACCATTCCAAGGCCAAGGCCCATCCCACTGGTTTTTGTTGTGAATTTAGGCTCAAAAATCTTATCCCTGAATTCCTCTTCTATTCCCTTGCCGTTATCGGCGACAGAAATTTTGGCCATGTCGCCTTCCGCTGAAACAATCACCACGATTCTCGGGTTCTCAACCTCCGGCAAAGCCTGAATGGCATTCTTAACCAAATTGGTAATCACCCGTATCAGCTGGGTTCGGTCCATTTTAACAACCAGGTCATCCGCTTCGGAAATAAAGTGGATAAAGGGCTCGTTAAAAATATCAAGGGCGAGCTTCACCACTTTAGCCACATTAAGCGTTTCATTTTGCTGGGCAGGCATTTTCGCGAAATTAGAGAAGGCAGATGCAATACTGCTCAGGGTATCGATCTGCTGAATCAGGGTTTTGGAAAACTCCCCTACTTTGATTCCTATTTCAGGGTCAGACGGATCGAATTTACGCTCAAAACTCTGAACACTCAGGCGCATGGGGGTCAACGGGTTCTTGATCTCGTGAGCTACTTGCTTGGCCATTTCCCGCCAAGCCTGTTC
>NZ_JBAVZJ010000586.1:0-1903 GCF_049588695.1 Robiginitalea sp. | reverse complement strand
TATCTATGGCGTCGTTACAGGAAGCAAGCCCTGCAACTACACCTACTGTTAACAATATATTTCTAATGTTTTTCATCGCTCTGTTTTTTTAAAATCCTAATTCAACTCCTATGGACATAATCCGAGGCGTTGGGTATAGTCTTGAGGTGTTATTCTGCGCTTCTGCGTCAAACCCGCGCCATTTAGTCCAGGTAAACAGGTTTTCCGCATTTCCAAAGACCCGGAGTCTGGAAAAACCAGTTTTCTCAATAAAGCGCTGAGGGAAGTTATATCCCAACTGCAGGAATCGCAGTCTCACATAGTCTGCCTCAACCAGGTACCGGTCTGATCCAAATGAGGCCCGGTTAAAGGCGTCATAAGACGGAATGTCCGTAACCCGGTTATCAGGAGTCCATGCGCGAAGCAGGTCGCGTGAGGTCCGGAACTGACCGATATTATCAGGATTCTGGAAACCTGCCAGGTCGTTGTCAAACCTGTCTACACCTGTAACGTAATTAAATTGGGTGGTCAGGAAGAAGCCTTTGTAATCCATATTGAATCCGAAGCTACCCTGCCATTTTGGAAAAATATTCTTATCGAGCCATACCCGGTCTGTATCCGCATTTGGATTCTCAGTTACGTCTCCATCCGCAGTTAAGAATAAAAGATTCCCGTTCGCAGGGTTGACACCTGCATAACGCAGGGTAAAGTACTCAAAGAGCTGGCCTCCGTTTCGTCCCGTGCCGATGATCTCCCCTTCTTCATTCGGAAGATTTGCCAACTCGGTTTCGTTAAAGTTACCGACTCCGTTCAGAGTGAAGTTGAATCCGTCAGGAGAATCACTGCGAACTATATCCCAGTTCAGGGTAAAATCAACTCCTCGGTTATACAAATCTCCGGTGTTTGCATTCAGCGAAGTAACAGAGTTTATCGCAGAAACCGGTGTACTCTGGAACAGGTCCGAAGTTTTCTTGTCGTAGTAATCTACGGTACCCCTGAGGCGACGGTCAAAAATCTCAAAGTCAAGCCCCACATCAAATTGAGTTACCGTTTCCCACTGTAGGGTCGTATTTCCGATTTGTGAGAGGAATATGGCCGTTTGGTTACCGTAACCACTTCCTGTGGCAAAGAAATTCTCCGTTAAATCGGGAGAAGAGAAATAGCTGGTACCCGCAATACGCTGGTTACCTGCAGTTCCATAAGATGCCCTCAATTTCAATTGATCAAAGATTGAACCATCCATAAAGGCCTCGTTATGAATGTTCCAACGCCCGGCCACAGACCAGAAGGTGGCCCATTTGTTACTTCCCGCAAAGCGGTAGGAGGCATCCCGACGTATGGTTCCCGTAATTCCGTAACGTGTATCGTAATCATAATCCGCGCTTCCAAAGTAGGAGAAGAGTCCTGCATTGAGGATATTAGCATTGGCCGTATCCACAAACAGCAATCCCCCTGTATCTGGGTCGATCTGCACCGGAATCAAACCTGAACCGTCTCCAGGGGAGAAAGTTGCAGGAATCAATCCGTTCGAATTATACCCGAACGTACGTAAATGGGCTTTAAAGTATTCCGTGTAGGCACCGACATCCAAAGAGTGCCTGCCCCAGCTATTCGCATAATTAAGGGACGTTACCTGGTTGTAGGAAAACTGTCGTGTACTTTGTTGTGACTGGGCTCCTGAAGTCGGATTTTCCGCACCCCCAAAGAGTAGAGCGTTAAAAGACTCCGGCCCTTCAGCAGAGGTGAAGAATTCACTTTGGTAATCCCCACTCATGAGAATTCTCGCAGTGAGTTCCGGGGTGATTTTATAGGAAGCGTTAAAACTCCCGATAATCTTGACCTCTTCTTCCTTACGAGTAAAGGTACGCAACCTGTCTAAAAGAAAAAGGGGCGTGTTTGAAAACAGCAAGGGAGATAATAGATC
>NZ_JBAVZJ010000585.1:0-4799 GCF_049588695.1 Robiginitalea sp. | reverse complement strand
ATTCAAATCCTTTGACCGCATTGATGGACAACATGGCCTGCCCCAGCCGGGCGTGAAGTTTATCAAAAACGGGTTCTCCCAAGCCCGGTGGAATGCTTTGAATCACACAGGTTACCACACCGCCAATAGTATCCCCGGCTTTGCGCACTTCCCGAATCTGCTGTTCCATAGCCGCTGCCAGCTCCGGATCAGGACACCGCACCGGGTTAGACTCCGTCAGTGATAAATCGAGTTCCCGATAGGATTTTTCAAGGGTCAGGGATCCTACCTGTGACACATAGGCATTAAACTGTATCCCGGGAATCACTTGTCGGGCTATGGCCCCGGCCACCACGCGGCAGACCGTTTCCCGGGCTGAACTGCGGCCTCCACCCCGATAATCCCTGAAGCCGTATTTCTTGTCATAGGTGAAATCGGCGTGTGAAGGCCTGTAGGAATCTTTAATATGCGAGTAATCTTTCGACTTCTGATTGGAGTTTCGGACAAGGAATCCAATGGGGGTCCCCGTGGTTTTTCCTTCAAAAATCCCGGAAAAAAATTCAACCCTGTCCGATTCTTTTCTCTGGGTTACAATAGCGGATTGGCCTGGCTTCCTGCGGTCGAGTTCACGCTGAACGGCTTCCATATCCAGGGACACCCCGGCAGGGCACCCATCGATTATCCCACCGAGGCCCTCCCCATGACTCTCCCCGAAAGTCGTGAGACTAAAAGCTTCCCCAAAACTATTTCCTGCCATAGACCTTATTTTACATTTTGCCTGCATTCAAAGGTAGGTTTTACCGCTATGCCCGCCAAAATCGCACACAGTAATATTGATTTTACATTGTTGTCCGCCTCTTAAAGTTTTAGTAACCCTGAGGTGTTCTAATCTTGATGATTTGTATTTCTACCATCATACCAACCGTTCTATTTTTGTCCCCATAGGCGCAGGCTGTGAAAAAACGACAAATTGAGGTAGCGGTAATATCCAATATTCACCTGGGCGCAGAGGCATGCCGGGCAGATGCGCTACAAGCCTATTTGAGCAGTATATCCCCTAAAATCCTTGTACTAAACGGCAGGGTTTTGGAGTCGGAGGCTTCTTTTCAGTCGGCGTTTCCCTCCCCCCATTACCGGATTTTTAAAAAATTACTGTCTATGGCCTCAGCAGGTACTAAAATCTATTTTGTGTACCCGGGCCAGGATACCGTTTTCAAGACTTTTAAAGAAAAGGCACTGGATAATGTCTTTTTCACCAAAAACCTATTTCTCGACCTCGACGGTAAAAGGGCGTGGTTTACCCATGGTGACTTCCTGGATTCTTCGCTTTTTAGCAAGAAATGGGTTCATTGGATGGGAACGGGCAGACTTAGAATCCTCGCGGGAATAATACGTTTTAAAAATAGGGTCCGTAATTCAGTCGGCAAGCCGCTGGCAGATGCTCTGCTGCACTCAGAAGGGGATTATGAGGATCGCCTTAAAAGAGACCGCACACTACGGGAAACTACAGTGAAATTGGCAGTCGGCCGGGGATGTGACTACCTGATTTGCGGAGCCCCGCATCATCTTTCCAATCTATGGCTGGATACCAGCATTGGGAAATGCCAGTATCTCAGCGCGGGGGACTGGATTGAAAATCTGACCGCTCTGGAATACAATTTTAAAAGGTGGAAATCCTACCGGTATAGTGAAGACAAACTCTCACCCTTCTTCGCTGATGAAGACCTCAAAGAGATGAACGAGGAGGAGATACTATCTAAAAACTTCAAGGCGGGTCCCACAATGGCCGGTTAACTCTTACCTGTGGCCAGTGCCGCCCGGAGTATGCTTACAGGGTGTTTTGCCCTCCTCCCGGTTCCATCAAAAATCTGATGCCGGCAGCTTGTTCCGTTTGCGGCCAGGATAGTCGCTTTATCAGATTTTCGGACTGCAGGGAAAAGACGCAGACCACCAATACTCATGCTCACTTGATAGTGCTCTTTTTCATATCCAAAAGAACCGGCCATACCGCAGCAACCCGCCGCAATAAGTGTTGGCGAATATCCTGAAGGAATATTGAGTACGTCAAAACTAACCTTGGGACTGGAAAGTGCCTTTTGGTGGCAATGGGCGTGAATTTTCAAATCCCGTTTTTCAGTCGTGAAATGCGCTGGCTTAATATGTCCTTTGTTGTGCTCAGCAACAATAAACTCCTCAATGAGCAGGGAATTCGAGCTAATGGCCGACGCCTGTTTCCGCGGTAATCCAAAGCGGGTGTATTCATCCCGGAAGGTCAACAGGGCAGAAGGTTCGATTCCAACAACCGGTATTCCCGCTTGGGCAAAGGCATACAAAGCATCTGCATTTTTATGTGCCAGGGCCCGGGCCTGTTTTAAAAAACCCTTGGAAATAAAGGCGCGACCACTTTCGGCTTTATAGAGCTGTACGGAGTAACCGAGACCTTCGAGCAGGTCTATGGCATCCATTCCTACATGAGCGTCCAAATACTGTGTAAACTCATCTAAATAAAGGATTACCTTCCCCTGATACTCCGGATTGGCAGTCTTAACAGACTGCAGATGCGCCTCAAAATTCACATTCATCACCCTGGGCAGGGAACGCCCGGCAGCTACCCCGAGAATACGCTTTACAATTGATGCCGTTCCGGAACTTTGGGTGATCCAATTCGCAAAACCGGGTACCCGGCTCTGAAGTTTACTCAAAAGGGTGTTATAAGCAAAGAGCTAGTTTCTCAAAGAAGACCCATTCTCTTCCTGATATTGGTAGGCAAACTCCGCCTTTAAGGTGGCCACATCCACATTGCTGGGACATTCCCGGGCACAGGCCTTACAACTGAGGCAGAGGTCAAACACTTCTTTGAGTTCAGGCCGGTTAAAAGGGTTGTCCTTTAAGGGTGTGGTAAGCATTTCCCGTAGCGCATTGGCCCGGGCCCTTGTGGTATCCTTTTCGTTTCGCGTCGCGTGATAACTGGGGCACATCCCCCCGGGCATTTGTGCCGTTTTGCGACAATCCCCGCTCCCATTACACTTCTCAGTTGCCCTGAGAATACCCTGGCTATCTCCAAAATCCAGCAGGGTTTCGATTACCGGTTCCCTGCGATCCGGGGTATAGCGCAACGCCTGATCCATGGGGTATGCGTCCACTATTTTGCCGGGGTTAAAGATACCCTCTGGATCAAACGAGCTCTTAATCCGCTTTAGTAATTCGTAGTTCTCTTCCCCAATCATCAGGGGGATAAACTCCGCCCGCACAATGCCGTCCCCGTGCTCCCCACTAAAGGATCCACGGTATTTTTTGGTAAGGTGGGCTACATCGGTAGTAATCTTGCGAAACAGGCCTACGTCTGCGGACTCCTTTAAATTCAGGATCGGACGCAGATGAAGTTCTCCGGCCCCGGCATGCGCATAGTACACTGCGTTCTGCTGATACGACTCCATGATGGCCGTAAATTCCCCTATAAAATCCTTAAGGTCAGGCAGGGCCACTGCGGTATCTTCTATGCAGGCCACTGCCTTTTTATCCCCAACCATATTTCCAAGCAACCCCAAACCGGCTTTTCGAAGGGATATGGCCTTTGCGATATCCCCTCCCCTTAAAACGGGACTCGCATAACAGGTTCCACGGGCCTTTAACCCGGTGAGAACTTCTTCAATACGGTCTTCGAGAGCCTTTGAGCTGTCCGCGCGAACTTCTAACATCAGCAGGGCCGCGGGATCTCCCTCTACAAAAAACCGGTTTTCAAGGTGTTCGAGATTGTTTTTGGTGCAGTCCAGGATAACCTTATCCATCATCTCACACATAAACAGGCGATGCTTCATCACCGGTGCCACATCAGAAAGACTGTCCTCCAAAGTGCTGTAATGCGGTACGATCATCGCTGCTTCCGGCGGCGGCAGGCGATCGAGTTGTAGGGTAATTTCAGTAGTCAACGCCAGTGTTCCTTCGCTTCCACATAGTAATTTGGACAAGTTAAACAGGTCTCCCCCGGGGCGTATAGGCGCCATCTCAAGGAGGGAATCCACGGCGTATCCCGTATTTCTCCGGTGAATCTCAGCCCTTGGAAACTCTTTGACTATATTTTCTACTACACTGTTGTTTTTCAGCTCATTGATTACCTCTTTATAAATTTTACCTTCAAGTGTTTGTTCCTGGGTTTTGTCCGCAACCTCTTCCGGGGTCAAATCCCGAAACTCGACCTTTGAACCATCGGATAAGTACGCCTTTAAACCCACTACCTTGTCCCTGGTGACTCCATACCGGATAGATGTGGTTCCACTCGAATTATTACCTACCATCCCCCCGAGCATACAGCGGTTTGAAGTAGAGGTATTCGGGCCAAAAAAGAGACCAAAAGGTTGTAGGTACTGGTTTAATTCATCGCGTATCACCCCGGGTTGCACACGCACCTGCATGGTTACTGTGTCCAAATCCAAAATAGCCGTGAAGTGTTTCGATACATCTACCACAATGCCTTCCCCAACGCATTGTCCGGCCAGGGAAGTGCCTGCCGCCCGGGGTATCAGGCCTACCTGGTGGGTAGTTGCAAAATGGATCAACCGGATGAGGTCTTCCTCGTCTTTTGGATAGGCAACGGCAAGGGGTAACATCCGGTATACAGAGGCATCCGTGGCATACAAATGTTTATGCAGCGAATCCCATTGCAGGGTTCCGGAGAGTGTTTTGGAAAGTTGCTCCAGTTTATTTTTGTCCACTTTACCCACTTCTAAACAATTTTGGCGTCTAAATTAAGTTTTTATACACTGAAGAACGCTGTAGTCCCTATTTTTGACCTTGTTAAATTTTTGCTGATGAATCTACGC
>NZ_JBAVZJ010000584.1:0-3535 GCF_049588695.1 Robiginitalea sp. | reverse complement strand
TCGGCCACGTCCCTGGCATTACCCATTGGACGGACGTTAAAGCCAATAATTATGGCGTCTGAGGCAGAAGCGAGCAGTACATCGGACTCCGTGATAGCCCCAACCCCCTTGTGGATAATATTGACCTGTATCTCATCTGTGGATAATTTCTGGAAAGAGTCTGAAAGGGCCTCCACCGAACCATCCACATCTCCTTTGAGGATAATGTTGAGTTCTTTGAAATCACCCAGGGCAATACGCCTTCCAATTTCATCCAGCGTAATATGACGTTGGGTTCGAACGGACTGTTCCCGGAGCAATTGGCTGCGTTTAGCTGCAATT
Source organism: Robiginitalea sp. (assembly GCF_049588695.1). Lineage (GTDB taxonomy): Bacteria > Bacteroidota > Bacteroidia > Flavobacteriales > Flavobacteriaceae > Robiginitalea. The sequence goes on along the minus strand of NZ_JBAVZJ010000584.1, from coordinate 3,214 downwards.
TGCTTGGCCTCTCGTTCGTCTTCCATTACGTTGAATTTATCCCCTGCCTGTGGAGCTCCATCCAACCCGAGAATAGAAATAGGCTGTGATGGCCCTACTTCCTTCACGTCTTTGCCACGCTCATCGTGCATGGCCTTTACTTTTCCACTGCAGGTTCCGGCCAGTACATAGTCCCCTATTTTCAAGGTTCCGGCCTGTACAAGTACCGTAGAAACATAGCCCCGACCTTTATCCAGGAAAGCTTCGACTACCGTACCGGAAGCCAACTTATCGGGATTCGCCTTTAACTCGAGCAGTTCAGCTTCAAGCAGCACTTTTTCGAGCAATTCTTTAACGCCGGCACCTGTCTTGGCAGATATGTCCTGAGATTGGATTTTACCCCCCCAGTCCTCGACCAAAAGGTTCATTCCTGCCAGACCTTCTTTAATCTTATCGGGATTGGCTGTGGGTTTATCGACCTTGTTAATCGCAAATACGATAGGAACCCCCGCCGCCTGGGCGTGACTGATAGCCTCCTTTGTCTGCGGCATAATATCATCATCGGCAGCAATCACAATTATCGCAATATCCGTGACCTGAGCCCCCCTGGCCCGCATGGCCGTAAAAGCCTCGTGACCGGGTGTATCCAGAAATGAAATTCGCTCTCCGTTATCGAGCATTACGCCATAGGCACCGATATGCTGTGTAATTCCACCACTCTCTCCTGCAATAACGTTTTCCTTCCGGATATAGTCGAGCAAAGAGGTTTTACCGTGATCCACGTGACCCATAACGGTAACAATAGGCGCACGGGCTTTAAGATCCTCCGGGGCGTCTACTTCTTCCTCTATAGATTCCTCGATGTCCGCGGTGACAAATTCCACTTCGTACCCAAATTCCTCAGCCACGATGGCCAGGGTTTCTGCATCGAGCCTCTGGTTCATAGTAACCATAATACCCAGGGACATACAGGCTGAAATGATTTCGGTCGTAGAGACATTCATCATAGTAGCCACTTCCTGAGCGGTCACGAATTCGGTTACCTTAAGGATTTTGCTGTCCAGTTCCTGCTGTGCAAGATCCATCTCGGTTTGCTGACGGTGCTGATCCCGCTTGTCGCGACGATACTTGGCGCCTTTACCTTTTTTAGATTTTCCCTGGAGTTTTTCGAGTGTCTCCCGCACCTGCTTTTGCACCTCTTCTTCAGTGGGCTCCACCTTCATGGTCGAAGGACGCTGCCCTTTTCCTCCGGGGCCACGACCTCGGCCGCTATCCGATTTACTTATAATCCGACGACGACGACGCTTGCGGTCCGTTTTGTCATCAGATTTTTCTTCTTTCTTCTTCTTGGGCTTCTCGAATTTGGTCAGGTCGATCTTGTCCTTTATCGTAGGCCCAGAGAGCTTTTGATACTCCGTCTCGTGTTTGACCGGCTCTGCAGACTCCGGGGTTTCCGTCGTCTTGTCCTCTGATTTAGGGCTCGGGGTTGCCGCGGCTTCTTCCTTAGGAGTTGCCGGTGCCGGTGTCTCAGCTTTTGCCTTCGTTGGCGCCGCCTCAGGGGATTCGGCTCCTTTCTCAACCGCTGGTTGTTCCGCAGCCTTTTCCTCGGTTTTTTCTACCTCAGGTTCAGGTTTTGGGGTGGCGGTTTTCTTTGGGCCATCCAGATCAATTTTACCCACGGTCTTCAGGCCGCTTAACTCTGCTTTGGCTTTAACTACCTCAGGCTGTGCGCGCTTTTCCCGCGCAATTCGTTTCTCCTCCAATTCTTGCTCAAGCTGTAACCGAAGGGCTTCTTTCTCCTTCCGCTTCTCTTCGCTAACTTCCTTGGAGGCAACCTTTTTGCTTTTGTCCGTCTGAAATTCCTCCAATAGAACCTGGTATATTTCATTGGAAATCTTTGTCGTGGGGCGGGCATCCACCTCATGACCCTGGGAGGTGAGGTAATCCACCGCCCGGTCCAATGAAATATTAAGTTCTCTCAGGACTTTGTTAAGCCTTATGGTCGCATTCTCTGCCATAAATTTTTTGCGCTCTTTTTTCGCTAATTAAGGTGCTAATATAGCTTAATCTTCTAATTCTTCCTTGAGGATCCGGACTACATCCGAAATGGTCTCCTCTTCTAAATCGGTTCTTTTTACCAAATCGTCAACGTCTTGTTCCAATACGCTACGGGCCGTATCCAAACCTATTTTCCTGAACTCTGCAATTATCCAATCTTCAATTTCATCGGAAAATTCAGTGAGCTCTACGTCTTCTTCAACACCCTCGCGGAAGACATCAATCTCATATCCGGTGAGTTTCCCGGCCAGGCGAATATTATGTCCGCCCCGGCCAATGGCTTTAGATACTTCTTCCGGCTTCAGGTACACCTGAGCCGTCATATTCTCATCGTTGAGCTTTACCATGGATACCCGCGCAGGACTCAGCGCCCGGGTCACCATCAACTGAGGATTATTCGTCCAGTTCAAAACATCTATGTTCTCGTTACCGAGCTCACGGACAATCCCGTGAATCCTGGAACCCTTCATCCCTACACAAGCCCCTACCGGGTCGATTCTGTCATCATAGGAATCCACGGCAACTTTAGCCTTTTCTCCGGGGATTCGAACTACTTTCTTCACAGAAATTAAGCCGTCAAATACTTCGGGTATTTCCTGATGAAACAATTGTTCAAGAAAAATGGGAGAGGTTCTGGACATGATGATCAGCGGCTTATTTCCCTTAAGCTCCACACTCTCAATAATCCCACGAACGTTGTCTCCTTTCCGGAAAAAGTCAGATGGGATCTGCTTCTCCTTGGGCATGATAATCTCATTGCCCTCATCATCGAGCAGGATAATAGCCCGGTGGCGAATATGATGCACCTCTGCGGTGTAAATCTCCCCCTCGAGGTCCTTAAACTGTTTGTATATGGTCGTATTGTCGTGTTCGTGTATTTTGGCGATCAAATTCTGCCGCAGTGCCAAAATGGCGCGGCGACCGAGATCCTTTAACTTTACCTCCTCAGAAACGTCCTCGCCAATTTCAAAATCCGGCTCGATTTTCCTCGCCTGAGTCAGCGAAATCTCTTCATTCGGCTCTTCAACCTCTCCATCCGGAACCACGGTACGGTTCCTCCAGATTTCCAAATCGCCTTTATCCGGATTAATAATAATATCAAAATTATCGTCCGATCCAAATTTTCGTTTCAGGGCTCCCCTGAATACTTCCTCCAAAATAGCCATGAGGGTTACCC
>NZ_JBAVZJ010000583.1:0-3573 GCF_049588695.1 Robiginitalea sp. | reverse complement strand
CCCTTAACAGGCTGCGAATTGTCTATGACCTTAAAATCATTCGGGTTCAGCCGTTCCACCACCTTCCCCTCGGCATCTCTGGGGTAGACCTGTAGAGATACCCCTGGGAAACCCTTGGGATTCGCTTTAACCTCCATGGACTTAACCTTATTCAGGGCCATTGAATACGCGTCTCCAGAAAGAGGGTCAGCAATCCGGGATTCCTTAAGTACCTGAATGCCCTGCAGGTTGAAAGGTTCCCCCAGGACAGATCGTTCTTCGTGCCATTCTTTTGTTTTATTCACATTCTGAATAGCAAGGGCCGGAGTATAGGTCTGAATCTGTGAGATGGTACTATACACCTGCTCCTCAAAAGTCATGTTGTTCAGAAATTGAAGCTTAATCTGACTGCCGAAAAGGTCCTCAACCTTCCAGGTGCCTTTGACCAGTTCAATTTCCTCCCTTCGGGGTGATGCCTGGGAAGCAGTAATCCGGATTTCCACATTTTGATCCGGGTTTTTTAGAGGACTGGCCTCGGCAACGAGATTTCGCGAATTCTCGTGATGCAATTGACCGAAGGGCACGGAGGGGTCGAATAAATGAGCGTATTGTTCTTCTCCATCTACCGTAAAGGCAACCGTTGGAACTTTATTTGTTCTGAAATAGAATTTAGTTTTCTTTTCTTTGATCAGATCTTCTGTACCAAGTGCCATTTCCAGTTTATCGCAAAGCTCTTTGGCTTGGTTGTCTGCATCGACTGAGGCAATTCGGGAATCCGAACTTTCAACCTTTAATTCGGAGGTCCATTTCCGATACATATTTTCGGTTATTTCCGGTGCAAACTCAATGGGTGGTTGACCAAAAAGAATGTCTTTTACAGCTGCTTCCTTCAGGGGAATCGTCTCGAATACTACCCGTGCTTCTATCCCTGCCTCCAAGTACATATCCTTCAGGATTTCGGCTTTTTCCCTCGGTGTTGCCATTCCACAACGGAGGGCTTCAGTGGTCCCGTAAAGCATTCCTGTTCCTATATAATTGAAGTAATTAGGATCTGAAGGCATTAAGTTGATCCCCGTTTTTACAAATTCGAACATCTTTTGGGGATTGCCGCTGGCTATAGCGAGTGCCCGCTGACCCTTAAAATGATCGGCACTGGATTTAAGGGCCTCGACCACCGCCTCCCACACACTAAAGGGAGGATCACCCGACCCTGTAAAAGCCTTTTCGTCCTCGCAGCTTAAGAGTAAGGAGGGATTCCAGGCAATAAGGCCCAAAAGGCCGGCCTGAGTGAGAAAGTTACGACGTGTAATGGGCAGGACTGTGGTGTCTTTGGTCATGGGTTGGGCTTGAGAGTGGTCTAGTACAAACTCTTATAATCGCTTTTCTTGAGCTGGTAAGGGTTTTCCTCCAACAGCACACAGGTCATTTTCATATTATTCTTCGGACTTTTCTTGTCTTCCATAATCATTTCCATCATAAGGCCTTCATTGTCCCCATCCTTTAACCAATCCACATTAAAACCTTTGGGCAGTTTATCACTTCTTCCATAGATGTCACTAAAACTGACGGGTACCTCAAAAGTGACATAAGTAGTGTAGTTGTGCGTAGAATTTTCAAATCGAAACCCCTTACATTGATACCCCAGCACCTCTTTTGGCGGGAGTTCAGTCATTGTAAAATCGTCAAAATCCATAGTATCTTCGTCTGTTGTGCCCACTTCAGGAAATTTGGTTACAGAAACAAAGCTTTCCCCTTTAACGTTTGAGAAAATTGCCATCTGATTCTGGCCGTTGTCATAAACCATGAACATGGAAACTTCCTGGGTAAATTCTACCCCCCAGTAGGCAGCATCAGGTTTAAAAAAGTAGGTCATGTCCATATTCTCGGAAGCCTTTGAGGCTTCGAAGCGCATGCCATATCGCCATGTGAAATCGTAAGAATCCGGAAGGTCTGAGGCGCTCCCAGGCTCAGTTGGCAAACCTTCTGCATTCTTTCCGCCCATGGTTGAATTCAGCATTTTATCCATGGCTTTTTCCGTTTGCTTCGCGGCAATTTCAGCTGTCTTGTTGACGATCACCTGTTCGGTTGCCGCCTCGACTTTTTGACGGAGTTTTTTCAGCAATTGGGCCTCTGTACTTTGTGATATTAAAATCAGGCCCAATAAAATGTAGGGCAATTGGGTTATTCTCTTCATTATGGCGGTTTTATTTCGTTAGTGTTTATCTGCAAACGTTTCCAGAACTATTATCAGACAGGGTGTTTCCCTCTCCCATCCTCAGCTGGGCTTGTGAATGGGCAAATATTCCACATCCGTTATTCCTGTGGATGTTGGTATGTTGCATTGCAAGCCGACCCGATCCCTTTAGAATAATACCTGCCTTTTCATTGCAACAGTAGACGTAATTGGAACCGGCATTTTTTAATTCAACATGGCTGAATAAATTTGCCGTAGAGTTTGTTTCTATATGAAAACCTCTCCAATAACCGGGTATATCGTTTAATCCTTTAAAAACAATCGGGCTTTCCAATTTGCCATCCGCGGTGATAGAGCCCTGGTCATAAACCCCGATGCCCGAATTCTGGCCCATTTCAACAATGACCCCTGCTTCTATGATTAGGGAGGAAGTGACATCCATAACACCTTGTTCAATCCTGTAGGGAATATTTTGAAGGCTCCAGGTGGTATTCTTTTTTACATCTCCAAATATGTGAATGAAGGAATCTGTGTTCCCGCTATAATCAGAATTGGAATCCAGAAACCTGACAGTCTCAGCATCCATAAGCAGGGGGCTTCCGTCATGGGAGGTGATCTTAATATCTCTATAGGTACTCAACAATGACTCCTCACCAATGTAAATCCCCGTGCCCCCTCCCTTGCTTAGCGTAAGATTAGATAATCCGATATTGGCCCCTTTTAGGAAAAGGCTGGCTTTTTCATTACAGCAATAGACAAAATCCGATCCGGCGTTTGCTATCTTAACATATTCCAACCGGTTCTTCGGGTTTTTAGTTTCTATATGAATTCCCCTCCATGACCCCCTGGAATTTAATATTCCCTTGAATTCAATGGGATCTGACGATGTACCAATAGCACTTAAACTACCCTGCCCGTAGATACCTAAACCTGCTTTGTCCCCAAAGAAGAAAGTTGTTCCAGCCTCAAGGGTAAGATCTGCGGTAATGTCAAGGATCTCAGGAATGTAATAAGGTATTTCCTGCCTGGGCCATAAAAGAGAATAAGTGAGTGCTTCAGGAAGTATGTAGATATAATCCTGGTCATTCCCTGAAAAGTCATTACCAGTCCCCAAACTGCCTAGAGCTGCGGATTCAATGACAAGCGGATATCCCTTGTGGGAGCGGATTTGAACATTTTGAAAATCTGAAAAACCAGAACCTTCTTTTGCATAAAGACCATAGGCTCCTCCTTTTTCGATTGTTACATTCTTAAGACTTATTAAGCCTTGGTTTATAAATAAACTGGCCTTTGGATTGCAACAGTATACATAAGTGTTCCCGGCATTGGCGATGGTTACGTTCTCAAGACGGTTGTTGGAAGAAATACTTTCCAGATGTATTCCCCGCCAATATTCAGGA